>NZ_ASSI01000016.1:0-111440 GCF_000466765.1 Burkholderia sp. AU4i
GTACTCGCGCCGCCGCAGGCCGGTTTGCTGCCGGTGAATACCATTGTCGCCTTGGACGGTACGCCGCCTGACGATGCCCTGTACGTCAAAGTCAAGCCAACGGGGGGTATGCAGTGGATCGACCGCAAAGCCAAGTTGCCGACCGGTGCCAAGGAGGCCAATCTGTTCCGTCTCAACGATGGGGCCGTGTACACGGCGGCGGATATCGTCCGCGTGCCTCGGCAGGGGACGGTCGGTCAACCTGGAGCCACGCGCTTCCGCGGGGTTTTCGTCGGGGCTGCCAGCCAAACACCGGTCTGGATCACCAAAGATGCATACACTGCGCTGGTCAGTGTCCAAGGAGGCAAGTTGTTGACAGCGGACTTGGCGCAAGGGTGGGAAAGTTTTCCGCTGACGTTCGCAGCCAACGGCCCCAAGAATGGCGCGCAGCCGCAGCACATGTCGCGGCTCATGTTGCAGCAATCGAGACCGGACAAACAAATCCCCACGGAGCTGCCCAAGGTGTTTGCCCTGGATGAAGCGGGTAACGCATGGTGGCAGGTGCAACTGAAAACCGGTGGCACCACCGCCATCGGCTGGGTAGGCGAAGTGGGCCATGCAGGCGTTTCCCGGCACTCGCCGCATGAGTGGGTGGACTTCAAACTGATTGAGTCCAAGCCAACCACGGCCGCCTACGGCAGCTATTTTGCCGACTTCAAGCAGATGGAGGAGTTTCAGCGCGGGCGATTGGGATTGAAGGACGCCGACCTCGATATGCCGCTGCGCGAAGTGCGAGCGCTGCTCGATTCCAATCACGACGGTCAGCTCACCTTGGCCGAGTTGAAGGCAACTCAACGCGATCAAGACACCATCCGCCGCCTCTCGCGCGTCATTCTGCGCTATCCGAGTGAATGGAAGGCAGACAAGAAGGCATGGGATGCCTACGATGAGTTGATCCCCCCGTCATCGAGGGCAGCTTGGGAGGCGGAGAAAGCGCGTATTGCGCAATTGGTGTGGTGGGATGCGGTGGCCGGGAAGGTAAAGGATTTTCCGGAAGACCCGTTTGTGTTTCATATTCATCCCGTGGCGTTTTTTGAGAATTGCAAATGTATTCCGCTTCCCGAGATAGCCTGGGGGAAAAGGGTAGGGGAAGAATTCAAAGCGAAAGTAATGGAGATTAGCGAGGATCTACGGGTTGATCCGGATTATCTGATGTCCTGTATGGCATTTGAAACAGGCGAGACATTTAGGCCAGATATTCGCAGTGCGGCTAGTAGTGGGGCAACCGGATTGGTCCAGTTTATGCCGTCTACAGCAGTAGGATTAGGTACGACAACCGATAAATTGTCGAAAATGACCGCAGTTGAGCAGTTGGAGTATGTGCATCGCTACTTCTTACCAAGCAAGGGAAGACTCAGAGAGTTAGAGGATGTTTATATGCATATTCTTTATCCCGCGGCGGTCGGTAAGCCTGGGGAGTACGTAATTGCAGATAAGTATGTTAGAGAGGATTCTTGTGTTATTAAAATTGATAAAAATGGAAATAAAATTATTAATAAAATCTATGCGCAAAATATCGGATTAGATGTGGATGGAAATGAAAAAATAACTAAGACGGAGGCTGCATCTAAGGTGCGAGAGAAATACGAAAAGGGTATGGGTAATGATTTTAAGGGGTGATGGTATAGTGATAAGATATTCTTCGATTTCCATATTTGTCATTCGCTTGGTTATTGCTTTGTGCTTGGTGATTTCCGTGCCTTTTGCGAGGGCGGGCGACGGAGATGTAGGTCGAGGTTGGCAGGGTAGGTACGAATATCAGGACGGTTTTTCGGATGGTATTCAGCCAATTATTACGCAAATAACGTTAGTTGTTCGCGATGGTAAAGAGTGCGGATTGGTGTGGAACGGTTATCAGAAAAACGAAGAAATCGTGTGCTCAACTCGAGCTGAGCGAGGATCGATGGAAATACGGTTCGTCAGCTTTGCTGGCGGTGAGATTGAGAATGAATTCGGGATTGTTCAGTATCGGAAGGGAGAAGTCCTGTTCACCCTCGAAAGGACGCGAGATCAGCGATTACTAACGACTTGGGGTGAGCGATTCGTACCTCCCGGAGTGAAGAAATCAGGTCGATATTTTTCGAGGCGCTGAATCAAGTCGAGATAGGGTAGTTGGTTCGTGATAGGGCTTGTATATGGCTGTTTTTCCAAGAATGGCAAACGAGACTTTTGTTAGCCAAGAACGGGGTCGCCATTTCGCCGTCCGGGTCAATAGGCACACATAACCTCATCTCCGGCCTGGCCAGCGAGCATGAGAAGAACGGAGTCAGGTTCACGTTCTCCCGGCGGCCGATCAGGAAGTTAACCTGATCCGGTTCTTAGTGAAGAGCTTGCCAGAAAGTCTGATCTGGCAGTGAGTCGAGGGGCACTAGATGATCTTATTGATTGATAAGCGGCGCATCTTATGGGGCGCCTTATCCGCCGCATTTCTTGTGGTTCAGTATTTCTGCGTTTTGCCTTCCCATGCTCAGGACGCAATTCCAATTTTCTCGAAATATCGAGCTGATGTGTATCGTGGCTCGCTTCAGATTCCGTCCTTTGCCAAAAAGGATGGGGGGCTATGGCGCGATAATCATGGGAAGCTGATAGGCCAGCCCGATGTGAATGCTGGCGGTCGATTTTATATCGCCAGACATAGCTGCGGTGCGGAGTGTCGATACTTTACGCTTTCGGACCTTTTGAGCGGACGCGAATCAATGGCTCTCGCAGAGTTTTCTAACAATGGCATTGAACCCATGAAGGATGCGCAGGGGCGGACCACCGTCATTGATCTATATAGTCGTCCAGACAGTTTTCTGATTCAAGTTAAATATCACGCTGAATCTCGGGATGATAGTCAAGAGATTTGTAACGAAAGGTATTTCGTTCTGAGCAGCGATGGTGCGAAGGTTCGGGCGATAACATCGATGATGCATGGCTGCACAACCATGAAATGACTTGTTCTTGGTGCCGAGTGAACGAGAAAAGAATTCGGAAGGTGTTGGCGGTGAGGGTTTTCAGTTTTATCGTATGTGGTTGTCTTGTTCTGATTGCAAATTGTGCTTTGGCTGTCGCACTGGATGAATCAACGAACTTTCATGATAGTTCTGTTCAGATCAAGGCGCGATGCCACGAATCTGATAGTGGTGTGAATTGCGGAATCTATGCGTCCGGAGCCGCTGGTGAGAGGAAGGTCATCGATTACCCTGGTGCGCCAACGAGCATATTGATGACTTCAGGGGTTTTTGTTATTGAATTTCCTTGTGGAACACAGTGTTCGGCAACCTACTTCTATAGCGAGAGGAGCGGGTTGGGTGGTCCGTTCCCCTTCGTCGAAGCCTATGACGTCGAGCGTGGCGTTGTTTTGCTCAGCAAACGAAATCCTCTTCCTATGTACGCCATGTTCTCAAAGCAATCTCTAGTTGTTGGGGAGGTTGCATTGGATATATCCAAAGGGTCGGATGCTTTTGTCGCCATTAAAGAAGCTGCAGTCCAAGATCACCGATTTGTGATTACTTATACCGATCGTGTTGGGAACGTCAGGACGATTCGCCGACAGGTACCCATACTGAAAGGTAGACTGACGCGGTAAATGACTTGCGCGCCAAGCATTCGTTGAGTTTGTACGCGACCTAAGTCCCGCTGAGTGACGTCCAGGTTGAGACGACGAAGAAGGTTATTTGTGATGTGCTTCGGTGATGCGGAGAATTTGTTGCGAATCGGGATGTGTTCATGAAGAGCAAGTCGGCTGCTATGCAAATATATTTAATTACGACTGTTTCGCTGTTTATATTTTATACCCCGTCATCTGCATCTGAGAGGTTCCCCTATGACACGGAATGCATGGTCGTTAGTGAGGACATCATCCGAGAAGGCACCCGACAGTTGAGTTGGCGAATCACGATGCGCGCAGACACGGAAGTCATGCTGGACTATTGCTATAGGCCAGACGCCAGGAACCAGCCAAGCCTCGTATTGCTCCCGCAACGGGAGCCGCTTGTCTTTACGCGCGGGACGTGGTTCACAGATCCCATTGACGATGAGTTGATTGCTCCAGTTAAGGACCCCGAATGATGCGGCGTCCCGTTCCGACGCAGCATCAGCTGCGTCGCCCAACATTTGCTGAAATTCAAGCAAAGTGGAGGATGTTCCGTTCTGCCAGCACGTTGTTGCCGTTGGAGCTCGACTCGCGCGTGGTGCCTGCCATTGAGGCAACGCGCTTCAACGAGCAATGCATCGAGATAATCTCGGATACCTTGCAAACTGAGCTTGAGGGGGTAGGTCTTCGAGCATTTGTTTTCTGTGGGTTACTGTCATTTGTTATTGCGGCGATCGTAGACTCGGGCCCTTGGAGCACCGGAATATGGATGCTCGTGCTCGGCTTGCCTGGCTTTGGATTGCTGTGCTTCTTTCTTGGTCGCGTCTTGGGGCCGCACTTTCGCTACCGCTGCTCTAGGGTACGTTTCGATCGCCGGAGCCGCCGTGTGTATTACGTACCCTATCCAGAGGAAAGCTCGGAGCCTATATGGGAACTTGAATGGGACGGACTGCAGGGAATCGAGCGGGCTCCCGGTAGGGCGCAACTGTATCTCTACCTTGTGGGTTTTACCTGTAACCTGCCAGAGCCGCGGTTGGTCAAGATACCGGTGATCTGCAGCGACAAAATCTTTGGAGACCATAGATGGGCTTGGCTTCAGGGTTTTATGGCTAAGTCCACAGATCTTCCCGCCCCGAAGATCACCTCTTTTCCCTGGACGTGGCGTGACGTACTTATGCGTTACGGCGGCCGCTGGATTGTGTGGTCTTTTACCACGAATAAGGGACGCTTGCTGTTGCCGCTGATGATTTGGGTCGACCTGGCAATTCTGCTGTGCTTCATGCCAGTCCTCGCGTTGCCGCAACTGATCATTCTCCTTTATTCGGAATTGCAGTTCCCACAGGAGAACGATCAACTCTGTGGCTTTGCCAGCGATCCGCCATAGCGAGAACGATGTCAGGCTTACTTCCGACGGGGAAGAACGGGTTCCAAGAACGGGGGCAGGTTTATTTCCGACGAGGTGGTCGATGAGAGGGAGGAATTGTTGCGCCAGAAGTAAACCTGCCCCCGTTCTTCAAGGCGAATCAGGCGATGTCTGGTCCGATTGAGATTTGGTTGAACCACGGCGCTTGGGGGGAAGCCAGCAAGCACTACTCGCTGAGTCAAGAACTCGAAGCGTGGTACAGCCTGCACTCTCGTCCGCGTGTCGCCGCCAGCCTGGTTTGGCATCTTCCGGAATTTCACCGCCGAGATGGACATCGACGAAGACGGGCTCGTGATCGACTACGAGACGCTGTTCAGACGCCTGCCGGCGCCGACGGGCCGTTGAACCGCGGCGTTCGCGACGGCCGGCCGCTCCTGCGCGGACGCGAAGCGGTCGATCCGCGACGCGATGATGTCGGGGTGGCGCAGCACGACCCAGTGGCTGCCGTCGATTTCCTCGCGCACGTGGTCGCCGAGCCAGCGGTCGAGGTCGACCGACATTTCGGGTGTCACGTAGCGGTCGCGCACCGGCACGAGGATCTGCACCGGCGCCTGCGCATACCGTTCGCGCGGTTTGCGCGCCCGCGCAAGGAAGTTCGCGCGGTAAAGCTGCATGCCGTTCAGCGCATTCTTCAGTTGCACGGGATCGCGCTCGGCACGCACGCGTTCGGTGATCTGCAGCCAGCGCGGCCACAGCGCCGCGCCGCCGAGCCGCCACACCAGCGACGGCACGACCGGCAGGTGGAAGAACGCGATGTACCACGACTTCAGGCTCTGCTTGAGCCGCATCTTCGCGCGGAACACGTGATCGAGGCAGGGGCCCGAAATCGACGTGTACGACGCGATCCGGCCGCGGAACGCGGGGTCGGTCACGGCCTCCCAGCACTGGATCGAGCCCCAGTCGTGGCCGACGAGATGGAACGGCCGGCCGCCGCAGGTCGCGTCGGCCACGGCCTTCAGGTCGCCGGCGAGCCGTTCGAGCGTGTAGTCGGCGCGGCGGCGCGGTGCATCGGACGCGCCGGCGCCGCGCACGTCGTACGCGATCACGCGGTAGCGCTTCGCGAGCCGCGCGCGGATCGGCGCCCACACGGCCGCCGAATCGGGGTAGCCGTGCACGAGGATCAGCGGCGGGGCGCGACGCGACCCGCTCACGTAGACGGCGAGTTTCACGTCGCCGGACTGGACGGTCAGCATCTCGTGGGCGCGCGCCATGGCGTCATGCCTGCGCAACCGGGTGCAGCGGCACGCGGCGCGGGGCGGCTTGCGCGGCGTAGCGCGCGTTGGTCGCGTCGATGTTCTCGAGCAGCGTGTCGAGCCCCTGCAGGTACTGGTGGTTGTCGTGGTCCCACGGGTGGAAGCCGGGGCGGAAGTAGTCGAGCCATTCGCGCGCGATGCTCGGGAACACGCCGTGTTTCGGGCCGTACAGGTACTTCACGAGCCGCCACATGCCGCCGAACTTGCCGTGTTCGCGACGGTGCGCGCGCATCAGGCGCACGTGGAAGTCGAACACGATCGTCCAGAAGAACACGGTCGTCGTCAGCATCGTGCCCGTGCGCAGCAGGTAGCTGCCGAGGCCCGGCTTCATCACGGTGGTCCATACGTCGTACGACACGGCCTTGTGCTCGGTTTCCTCCATCGCATGCCACATCCACATCTGCTGGTAGCCTTCGACCGAGCCGTCGATCCGGTGCTCGTGGCCCGACAGCAACTGGTTCGCGAGGATCGCCGTGTAGTGCTCGAGCGCGATCGTGATCGCGAGCTGCATCGAATGCGGCAGCACCTTCTTGAACCAGCCGAGGATCGTCCACAGGCGCTTGTCGAGCTTGTGCGCGGGCAGGCCGGACGACTGCAGCAGGTCGTTGTATTCGATGTGCTCGCGTGTGTGCATCGCTTCCTGGCCGATGAAGCCGAGTACCTGCTTCTTCAGTTCGGGATCCTCGATCCGGTCGCGATAGTTGCGCACCGAATCCATGAAGAACCGTTCGCCGGCCGGGAACAGCAGCGACAGCGCGTTCATGAAGTGCGTGACCGGTACGCCCTGTACATGCCAGTCCTTCGCGCGTTCCGGTGGCAGCGCGAAACGGATGTCGCGCCGCACCGGCATCATGTTCGGGGTCGTCATGATTGTTCTCCTCCCTGATTGCCTGCATTGTTGTAGGTGGCGTGCAGCGGCGCGGGTGCCGGCGTGCCGCGGGCGGCGTCACGGCGCGCGCGGGCGGCCTCGCGGCGCGTCGCGAACACGACGAGCGCCTGGTACGCGGACGGCAGCACGCGCGCCATCCAGTCGCCGGCCTTCGCGTCGCGTCCGATCAGCACGCGGCGCTTGTTCTTGCGCACGCCCGCGAGGATCGTGCGCGCGGCATCGTCGGCGGTCGTGATGAAGAACTTCTCGAACGTGTCGCGGCCTTGCTGCTCGCTCGCGACCATGAAGCCGACCATGTTCTTCGACACGCGGCTCGCCTGCGCGATGTTCGTGCGGATGCCGCCCGGATGCACGCAGGTCGCCGAGACGCCGCACTTCATCATGTCGAGTTCCTGGCGCAGCGATTCGGTGAAGCCGCGCACCGCGAACTTGGTCGCGTTGTAGCCGCTCATGCCCGGTTGCGCGAAGATCCCGAACAGGCTCGACGTGTTGATCACGTGGCCGTCGCCCGATGCCTTCAGGTACGGCAGGAATGCCTTCGTGCCGTGGACGACACCCCAGAAATTGATGTTCACGATCCACTCGAGATCGTTGTAGTCCATCCCTTCGATCGTGCTCGACAGCGCGACGCCCGCGTTGTTGAAGATCAGGTTGACCTTGCCGTGTTCTTTCGCGGTGTCGTCGGCCCACGCGAACATCGCATCGCGCTCGCCGACGTCGAGCACGCGCGTCGAAACCCGCACGTTCGGCGCGATCGTACGGACGATCCGTTCGGTTTCGGCGAGCCCCACGCCGTTCTTGTCGGCGAGCGACACGTGGCAGCCTGCCTGTGCGAGCTGGATCGCGAGCGAGCGGCCCATGCCCGAGCCGGCACCCGTGATCGCGGCGACCTTGTTGGCGAAATCTCTCATGTCGGTTGCTCCTTGTCTGGCTCAGGCCGCTTCGGCGGAAGTCGAAGTCGAAGCAGCAGCGGCCGGCGCGGCGGCGGGCTGCGCCGTGGTGTCGAGTTGCGGCGCGCGATACGCGTGGTAATCGGCGATCGAGAAGTGCGCGGTCGCCTGGCGGAAGCGCCACGTGAAGCCCGGCCACAGCGTGGTGTTCTTGCCGGTGCGCGGATCGAGGTACCAGCTCTTGCAGCCGCCGGTCGACCAGATCGCCTTTTTCAGCTTGCCCTGCAGGTCGCTGTTGAATTGCGCCTCGACGAGCGAGCGTACCTCGATCGCATCCGCGCGTTCGCGACGCATCGCCTGCAACGCGCCGAGGATGTACTCGATCTGCGACTCGATCATGAACACCATCGAGTTGTGGCCGAGGCCCGTGTTCGGGCCGACGATCATGAAGAAGTTCGGGTAGCCGGGCAGCGTCGAGCCGAGATACGCGTGCGCGCCGTCGCGCCATGCGTCGACGATGTCGAGCCCGCCGCGGCCGATGATCGCGCCGCGCGGAAACGGATCGGCCACCTGGAAGCCGGTGCCGTAGATCAGGCAGTCGACTTCATGGCGGCGACCGTCGGTCGTCACGACCGCGTCGGCTTCGATGTGGTCGATGCCGGTCGTGATCACGTCGACGTTCTTGCGCGACAGCGCCGGGTAGTAGTCGTTCGAGATCAGCACGCGCTTGCAGCCGAGCGTGTAGTTCGGCGTGACGGTCTTGCGCAGCTCCGGATCGGGAATCTGCTTGCGAATGTGGCGCAGCGCGAGCTTCTGCACGTTCTTCATCAGCGACGGATGGATCGCGAAGCCGAGCACGCGCGATTCGAGCATCCAGTAGATGCCGCTGCGCACGGCCTTCTGCGTGAACGGCAGCGTACGGAACAGCCACTTCTCGAACCCGGTCAGGTTGCGGTCGGGCTTCGGCATGATCCACGGCGGCGTGCGCTGGAACAGCGCGAGTGCCTTCACGCGTGGCGCGATCTGCGGCACGAACTGGATGGCGCTCGCGCCGGTGCCGATCACCGCGACGCGCTTGCCTTCGAGCGCATAGTCGTGATCCCAGTGCTGCGAGTGGAACGCGCGACCCTTGAAGTTCTCGACGCCTGGAATCGACGGCAGCGCGGCGCGCGACAGGCCGCCCATCCCTGACACCAGCACGCGTGCCGACAGCCGCTTGCCGTTCGCGAACGTGAGGCGCCAGCGTTGCGCGGCGTCGTCGTACTCGGCGCGCTGCAGTTCGTGGTTCAGGCGCAGGTGCGCGCCGATCCCGAAGCGCTGCACGCAGTCTTCCAAGTAGGCGCGGATCTCGGGCTGCGGCGCGAACATGCGCGTCCAGCGCGGGTTCGGCGCGAACGAGAACGAATAGACGTGCGATTGCACGTCGCATGCACACCCGGGGTAATGATTGTCGCGCCACGTGCCGCCGACCGACGCGGCCTTCTCGAGGACGACGAAGTCGGTCACGCCTGTTTGCCGCAGGCGGATCGCCATCCCGAGGCCGGCGAAGCCGGTGCCGATGATGGCGATGTCGATGGTTTCGTCCAGGCCGTCGTGGCCGGGCGGACCGAAAGGCAACGTGCGAGCATTCATCCGGGTGTCTCCGATTTGGCTCATTTTCGAATGTTACATTGTTTGATGTAACGATAGTGGGTGAACCTGGAAACCGCAAGAGGCTAGAAGCGGCGCTCTAAGGGCCGGAAGCCAGGCTGGAAAAGGCTGAGCGGGGTTTGGAACGGGCCGGTTCCCGCATCGCGGAATGCGCGGAAAGGGCCGTCGGCAGGGCAAGAGAGGGAGCGGACGAGACCGCCGGCATGCGGCGGTCTGTTTGAAACGGTATCAGGGACGGATCGGTTGGGCGGCCGTCTCATGGAAAACCCCGGCCACGATCGTGACCTGCGCGAGCGCGTAGAGGCCCCAGATCAGGTACTCGATGCCCGGAAAGCCGCCGAGGAAACGGCCGACGCCGATCAGCGTATCGGAGCCGACGAAGATCAGGCTGCCGACGGCCACCAGCGGGCCGCGCGTGCGGGCCGCGAGCGCGAAGCTCGCCATCACGCAGAGCACGAGCATGTAGACGGCGACGGGCGCGAGCAGCTCGCCGAGGTGCGGGAAGAACGCCACGTAGAACGCCGGGGCGGCGATCCACAGCCCGACGAGCGCGACGACGCGCCAGCCGTGCGGCCGTGCGCGCCAGCGCATGAAGATTGCGCAATAGCACAGGTGCGTGAGCAGGAACGCGCCGAGGCCGAGGACGAACGACAGCGGCCAGTCGGGCAGCGCGAGCAGCACGTCGCCGAGCACGGCGGTCACGAGCGCCGCGCACAGCCACGCGCGTTCGCGCGCCGCGCCGCAGGTGCTGCCCGTCGCGAGCAGCAGGATGCCCATCGCGGCTTTCGCGGCGGCCTGGCCGGGATAGGGGGCGGCAGCGAGCGACAGCCCGTACAGCAGCGCGGCGACGACGGCGAGCGGCCAGAGCCGGCGGTAGGTGGCGGGAAGCGTGGCGATCAAGGCGGGTGTCTCCGGTTTGTTGTTGTCTGCGGTGGACGGCGCACGGTCGAGGGCGCGGCTGCCGGCCATTATCCGGAGGAACGGGCGCGGGAAAACCGGCGAACCCTTCTAGGACGCGGCAGGCAGGGTACGCAAAGGCGCCTGGCCGCAGCCGTGGCGGTCCGGCGTTGCCGCGCGCACGACGGGCGAACGTCTTCGCCCGGTTTCTTCGACGTGTTGCCCCGGTCGAGCAGGGGCAACGACATCGATTCGGCTTGTTATGATCGCCGCGGTATTGCCGTTGTCGTTGTTCCGCCCGGCCGCGTGACAGGATGCGCAAGCCGGTGCGTGCCCGATGAATCCATGCCGTGCCCGCTCCGCGCGCCGATGCAACGCGGCGCGGGCCGGCCTCCACGAAAAATGGTCCGACCATGACCGAACTTCTCCATGGCGACGGCGCGATCCGTCGCACGACGCCGTACGGCTCGTCGATCGAAAACACCTATGCGGGCGTGCTGTCGTTCATGCGCCGCAACTATTCGCGCGCGCTCGACGGGGTCGACGTCGCGATCTCCGGCGTGCCGCTCGACCTCGCGACGACCTATCGCTCCGGCGCACGGCTCGGCCCGGCCGCGATTCGCGCGGCGAGCGTGCAGCTCGCGGAGCTTCACCCGTATCCGTGGGGTTTCAACCCGTTCGACGATCTCGCGGCCGTCGACTACGGCGATTGCTGGTTCGACGCGCACAACCCGCTGTCGATCAAGCCCGCGATCGTCGAGCATGCGCGCACGATCCTGCGCTCGGGCGCGAAGATGCTGACGCTCGGCGGCGACCACTACATCACGTATCCGCTGCTGGTCGCGCACGCGGAGCGCTACGGCAAGCCGCTGTCGCTGATCCATTTCGACGCGCACTGCGATACGTGGGCCGACGACGATCCGGACAGCCTCAATCACGGGACGATGTTCTACAAGGCCGTGAAGGAAGGGCTGATCGATCCCGCGACGTCGGTGCAGGTCGGCATCCGGACGTGGAACGATGATTTCCTCGGGATCGAGCGGCTCGATGCCGTGTGGGTGCACGACCACGGTGCGCGCGCGGCGGTCGAGCGGATCGTCGACATCGTCGGCGCGCGGCCCGCGTACCTGACGTTCGACATCGATTGCCTCGATCCGGCATTCGCGCCCGGCACCGGCACGCCGGTCGCGGGCGGGCTGTCGTCGGCACAGGCCCTCGCGATCGTGCGCGCGCTCGGCGCGATCGACCTGGTCGGTGCGGATGTGGTCGAGGTGGCACCTGCGTACGACCACGCGGACATCACGGCGATCGCGGCCGCGCATGTTGCGTGTGACCTGCTGTGTCTGTGGCGGCAGAAGAAGGTGGCGGGGGCGCTGAAGTAAGCAGGCATGCCGGGTGCGCGCGTGCCGACGGCGCGGCGCGCGCACATTGTCGGCTCGGCTGGGCTCGGCTCGATGCGCGGTGTGCCGATTGCCGTTTGCATCCGGTGGATTCGGCAAAGGGCCATCGGGGAATTCCGCGGAAGGTTCTTGCCGATCCGTTGGCGACATCCGCGAAACGTCAGCGGGTGGCTGCCTTCGTCCTCCGGCGAGGCATTCGCGTATCACCGATGCTGCGTGCCGGCGTCATCGAGCGAAAAGCTATCGTTTCCTGAAGAATGCGGAAAGCATGTCGTCTGCCGGAGCAGCACTGTGCTGCGTCGCTCGCTGCTTTCCCGATCGTCCGCGGGATCGCGCGCGATCCGGCTCGACACCGGTGCCAACCGGCCATGTTCCTGTATAAACCGCACGCGGCCGGATGAGATCGGATTGCGCGCGCTGCTCCAGCCCGTGCGCGATCCAGCCGATCGAGCGGCCCAGTGCGAACAGGCCGAATGCGGCACCGACGGGAAGCCGCAAATGTCTGCGCAGTGCCACCAGCGCGAGATCCACGGAGGGCTTCTGGCCGGTGAGCGCGCTCCCTGCATCGAGCATCCTGTTCCATTGAGGATGGCGCGGCAGGATCCGCGACAACAGATACGTCGCGCGCACGTCGCCGTCGGGATAGAGCGAATGCCCGAAGCCCGGCAAGCCGTCGCCCCGGGCGAGACGCTCGCTCATTTTCCGTTCGACATCCTTATTGCCTATTTCGTCCCACAGTGCTTCGCCGCGCGCCGTGGTGGCGCCGTGACGTTCGCCCGACAGGCCGGCCAGGCCGCCGACCACGACGGCCCGCAGGCTCGCGTTCGTCGACGCAATGCACCGGCCCGTGAAGCTCGACGCATTCAGTTCGTGATCCGCGCACAGCACGAGCGCCGCCCTGATCAGCTCCGCGCCCGCGGGCCCGACGCCCCACGCCCGCGCGCATTGCACGTGGATGGGGGCCGTATCGATCCGGGTGCGCAGCAGGCATGCCGCCAGAATCCGCACGAGATCGCCGCAGCCCTGTGCGTGACGATCGGACGATTGCTGCCAGATCGCCGTCGGCGCGTCCTCGCTCGCGACGGTGAAGAGCGGCAACAGCGCCTGCTCGGCACGTTGGTCGCCGTAGTGCCTGAAGAGCGTTCGCAGTACCGCGGGCGTGGCCGGGGCCTGGCGGCCGAAAGCGGTCTGCTCGTCGTTTCGCCATAGCAGCGCCGCGACTTCCTCGAGGCTCGCCCGGCTCGCGAGATCGAGCGCATCCATACCGCGATAGAAAAGCCGGCCGCCGTCGATCAACGTGATGCTCGATTCGAGCACCGGGGCGCCCCAGTTCAGCGCGGCCTTTGCCACTTCCTTCGGCTTGCGGCCTCGTGCGCGTTGATCCGCGAGCCGGTCGACGTCGGCCGCGAGGTAGCGGCTTTCACGGTGGCTGCCGCCGGGTTCCGCGCGAAGCAGGCCGCGGCTGACGTACGCATAGAGCGTTTGCCGCGAGACGCCGAGCCTTGCCGCGGCGTCGGTCGAATTCAGGTAGTTCGACATCGTGCGCAGAGTGAATCGTTCGACAGGTTGATCAGGATAATCAACGTTGACAGCAAATGCGAGCGAGACGATCTTTGCGTCACCTAATTCATGCGAGGCGAACATGCGTGTCGATCGAATATCGCGGGAACGGGCCACGACCGACGAGGATCGGGGGTCGCGCCATCTGCGGACGTTCTGGCTGGCGGCCGGCGGCTCTCCGGCGTTTCTCGAATCGTGCAGCTTCAGCGGCGCCGGAGAACTGGTCTCCGCGTTTCGCGTAACCGACATGGCCGCGGCGGCAATCGGTGCGGCGGGGACGTCCGTCGCCGAATTGCTGCATGCGTCGGCAGGAACGTTGCCGGCGGTACAGGTCGACCGGCGCATGGCGTCGCTGTGGTTCGGCACGTCGCTGCGTCCGCAGGGCTGGACGATGCCGCCTCAATGGGATCCGGTGGCCGGCAACTATCGGGCGCGCGATCGCTGGATCAGGTTGCACACCAACGCGCCGCATCATCGACTGGCCGCGTTGTCGGTACTCGGCTGTGCCGCCGATGCGGAGTCGGTCGCGCAGGCGGTGAGTCGCTGGGATGCCGGTGCGCTCGAGGCGGCGATCGTCGAGCGCGGCGGGTGTGCCGCGGCGATGTACTCGGCGCAGGAGTGGGCCGGGCATCCGCAGGGGCAGGCGGTCGCAACCGAACCGTTGCTGCACGTTCATCCCGCGACGGATGCCGTCGCGCATGCGTGGCGGCCTTCGAGCGACCGGCCGCTGCGCGGCATTCGCGTGCTCGACCTGACGCGCATTCTCGCCGGCCCCGTGGCGACACGATTTCTCGCGGGCCTGGGTGCCGAGGTGCTGCGCATCGATCCGTACGGCTGGGAAGAGCCGGGTACGGTGCCCGAAGTCGTCCTCGGCAAGCGCTGTGCGCGGCTGAACCTGAAGGATGCCGCGGATCTCGATACGCTCAGGCAGTTGCTGCGCCGCGCGGATATCGTCGTGCACGGTTACCGGCCGGATGCGCTCGCGCGCCTCGGGCTCGATGCCGCGCAACGGCGCGAACTGAATCCCGCGCTCATCGACGTGTCGCTCGACGCCTATGGCTGGACCGGCGCGTGGCGTTGCCGGCGTGGCTTCGACAGCCTCATTCAGATGAGCACGGGAATCGCCGAGGCGGGCATGCGCGTGACGGGCAGCGATGAACCGGTGAACCTGCCGGTCCAGGCGATCGACCATGCGACGGGCTACCTGATGGCGACGGCCGCCATCCGCGGGCTGACGACGCGAATGATGCAGGGTGTCGGTACCGAGGTCCGCGCCTCGCTGGCGCGCACGGCGGCCGTCTTGCAGTTGCGCCCGGAGCCGATGAGCGAGGTGGTCGAACTGGTCGCCGACGGTCAGCGAGATTGGGCGGACCACGTCGAGCTCACATCGTGGGGGCCGGCATCGCGGCTTCGCCCGCCATTGCAGATCGACGATGCGCCGCTGCGATGGTTTTATCCGGCACGTGCACTGGGTGCATATGAACCCGGGTGGTTGTCGTCGAACGACGATCTTTGAGGAAGCGCGTTTCCCGGTCTTCGGCGCCGCCCGCCCGAAAGGTCAACGTGACGCGAAGAAGGCGCAGGCGATGAACGGCCGGACGGCTGCCGACACCATCGGCCGGCACGTGACCACGTAGAGCAACCGGGTCAATGGTGGCGCCGAGCGGGGACGTTGGCGAAGCGGGCAGTTGCTCGCCGCCCCGATTCCGCAACGTCGGGCAGTGCAGAAAAGGCCGGCGAGCAGTGTGCCCGTCGGCCTTTTTCGCATGGACGTGTGCGAGCGTGGGTTCGCGCTACTTCGCGGCGAGCGCGGATGCGATGCTCTTGTCGCTCCACGCGTTGTCGGCCACGCTCAGCTTCTGCGGAATCAGCTTCGCCGCGAAGAACGCATCGGCGACGCCTTGCTGGGCCGCGACGATCCGGTCGTCGATCGGCACCGCGCCGAACGGGACACGCTTGATCCACGTCTCGACGAGCGGTTGCGGCAGGCCGACCTTCGGCGCGATCAGCGCGGCGGTGTCGGCCGGATGCGCGTTGACCCACAGGCCCGTCTCGCGCGCCTGCTTCAGGATCGCGCCGACCACGTCGGGATGCTGCTGCGCGAAGTCCCGCGTCGCTTCGTAGAAGTTGTTGGTCGCCGCAAGGCCCGTGTAGTCGGACAGCGTGCGTACCTTCAGCGTGTTTTGCGCGGCCGCGTAGTACGGATCCCAGACGACCCACGCATCGACGTTGCCGCTTTCGAACGCGGCGCGCGCGTCGGCCGGCGCAAGGTACACGGGGTGGATTTCGTCGTAACGCACGCCGGCCTTCTGCAAGGCTTCGAGCAGCAGGTAGTTCGCGCTCGAGCCC
Organism: Burkholderia sp. AU4i; assembly: GCF_000466765.1. NCBI lineage: Bacteria > Pseudomonadati > Pseudomonadota > Betaproteobacteria > Burkholderiales > Burkholderiaceae > Burkholderia > Burkholderia sp. AU4i. The sequence continues at coordinate 15,928 of NZ_ASSI01000016.1, forward strand.
TTCTGCAGCGCGATTTTCTTGCCGCGCAGGCCCGTAACCGAACGGATCGGCGAATCGGCCTTCACGAGCACCGCTTCGTTGTGCGGCGCCGGCGGTTCCGCGCCGACGTAGACGAAGTGCACGCCGGCCGCCTGCGCGAACACGGGCGGCGGCGCGCCCGTGTAGCCGAAGTCGATGCTGTTCGCGTTCAGTGCTTCGAGCAGTTGCGGCCCGGCCGGGAATTCGAACCACTGGACGCCATAACCGAGCGGCTTGAGCCGCGCTTCGAGCGAACCTTGGGCCTTGACGACCGACAGCAGGCCGGCCTTCTGGTAGCCGATGCGCACGACCTTGTCGGCGCTACCTTGTGCGAAGGCCGATGCCGCAGACAGCGTGACGAGCGTGACGGCGGCGGTGCGGGCGATCCAGCGGGTGAAACGAATCATCGAACGGACTCCATGCAAAACGTCTTCGGGCGAGCGGTCGTGCCGCTCGGTTGGAAGAATCGTCGCATGGGCGATCGCGCCCGCAAACGAAGCATTGCCGATATGAATATGACGGCGGCGCGCCTATGCTTCGTCGTCGTGTTCCGATGCCGGCGTGCCGGACTGCCGTGCGGCCTCGTCGCTGAGCTTTTTGTCAAGGATCGTCGCGACGCGGCCGCCGAGATACGCGCTCGCGGCGGTTTCCAGCGCGCGGTTCGTCTCGCCTTCGACGAACACGGCCGCGAGCGGGCGCAGGCGCCAGATCGCGTCGACCAGCTCGGGCACATCGGTGGCGGGCGGCAGCGTGCCGGCGTCGTAGCGGTCGAGCCGCTTCACGACGAGATCGACGAGCAGCCGCGCGATCGCGTCGAAATGCGGTCGCGCGAGGCTGATCACGTCGAGCAGTTCGCGCGGCGGGATGCCTTCCTTCGTCATCGCGGCCGCCGCTTCGAGCAGCGCGGGGCTCTTCGCGACGAACGACAGGCCGCGCCGTTCGAGCAGGCCGAGTTCGGTGACGCGTGACAGCTGCGTGGTCGCCTGCGGGCCGAACATCTGCGCGAGCGCGGCGAGCGAATAGGTTTTCGGCAGTTCGTGCGACCAGCGGCCGCCGATCGCGTTTTCGAGGCCGAGGATCGAGCGCAGGTCGTGGCCTTCGTCGATCGCCTTGATCAGGTCCTGGATGTTCGACAGCGTGTAGCCGCGCGCGAGCAGGTGGTTGATCAGCTTCAGGCGCGCGACGTGCGTGTCGTCGTAAATGCCGACGCGGCCGCGCTTTTCGGGCGGCGCGAGCAAGCCGCGATCCTGGTACGCGCGGACATTGCGCACGGTCGTGTCGGACACGCGTGCAAGCTCGTCGACCGTGTACTCGTTGCGGGAGTCCGGCGCGGCCTCGTCGGGTGTGGAATGAGTCTGTTTTGACATGCGGCCATTCTAGCGCGACGTGGCGCGCCAGGGTCCGTTCACGCGCATGAAGGGCCGGCGCGAGCCGGTCGTTCGCATGACCGGACCTTATGGCGAGACGGGGAGCGTGCGCGCGCCGTCGCCGAGCGGGCGCTGCAGCAGCGCCGTATCGATCCAGCGGCCGTGCTTGAAACCGGCCGCCTTCAGCATGCCGGCCGGCTCGAAGCCGAACGCGCGATGCAGCGACGTCGAGCCGCCGGTGCCGCCATCGGCGATCACCGCGATCATCTGCCGCCACGGGCCGGCCTCGCAGCGTTCGATCAGCGCCGCGAGCAGTGCGCGGCCGATCCCGCGCCCGCGCTGCGCATCGTCGATGTAGATCGAATCCTCGATCGTGAAGCGGTATGCGCTGCGCGCACGGTACGGCGTCGCGTATGCGTAGCCGGCCACGCGGCCGTCGCATTCGGCGACGAGGTACGGCAGCCCGTGGCCCAGTACCGCGTCGCGGCGCGCGCGCAGTTCGGCGACGTCGGGCGGCGTTTCCTCGAAGGAGGCGACGCTGTGGTGCACGTGGTGCGCATAGATCGAGTGGATCGCGTCGAGATCGGCGTCGATCGCGTCGCGGACGACGCAGGCGGCTGGCGAGATGGACATGGCGACGGAGCGACAGGGTGGGGGGCGGGAAAACCACTACTATGCGGGCGAATGTCCGGCGCGTAAAGCGGTGGCTGCGGCTGCGGCTGCGGCGATGGCGAGCGGCGGCGACTGCGGTGGTAACCGCGCGTTCGGCGCCGCGGGGTTCAGTTCGGCGCCCGCTTCTTCTGCGTGTCGCGCGGCAATTCGTCGAAGCGGGCGAAGTAGTAGGCGGAAAAGCGGCCGAGGTGCCCGAAGCCGAACGTCAGCGCCGTATCGGTGATGCTGGCGGCCGGGTCGGTCAGCAACTGCACGCGCGCGGCGTCCAGCCGGATGTTGCGCAGCAGCTCCATCGGGGTCGCGCCGTGATAGCGGCGACACAGCACGTTCAGCGTCCGCAGGCTGACACCGGCCGCGCGGGCGAGATCCTCGAGCGAGATCGGCGCGCAGAGCCGCGCGTGGATGAATTCGTGCAGCGCATCCATCTGCCGGATGTCGCCGCGCGATCCGGCTTGCGCGGGGGCGCCGCGCGCTTGCAGCGCCGGGCCGGCTTGCACGGCGGCGGGCGACGGCGGGCAATGCACGAGCAGGAACAGCGCGAGGCTTTGTTCGAAGTGGTCGCGCCATTCGGCCCGTATGCCGCCGTCGTCGGCAACGGCGAGCACGTTGAGCAGCGACTGCGCGATCAGATCCCACTGCGACGCGAGCGCCGTCGGCAACAGGAAGCCGGGCGCGAGGCCGGGCGCCGCGTCGTCGGGCCGGCGGCCGCAGACTGCGCGCATCAGCGAATCGGGCACCTTGACGATCAGCTGCCGGGTGCCGGTTCGCCAGCGGAGGCGCACGCGCGACGTCGGTGCCAGTACGGCGGTGCGCCCTTCGGACACGCCCATCACGTGCCCGTCGCACTCGATTTCGGCGCCGCCCGCGAGGGACGTGTGAACGAGCGAAAAGCCGTCGAACGGGCACGGGGCGACTTCGACTTCGGCGCCGTACTGCAGCGCGTAGACGCTCAGGTGATTCAGTTGCCCCTTGAACAGCGCTGCGTCGGGTACGCCCTGCTTCCAGCGCAGCGCATGCTCGGCCAGTTCCAGCGAGACCTGCTCGTGCGCATCCGTGCGCAGGCCGGATCGGAACACGCAATTCCGATACAGCGCGGACAATGCGTCCGCATTCGGGGTGAGGGGCATGGGGCGTCTCCTGCGTGGCGTTTTTCGCGCAGCACATCAGCTGGCCGCGGATGCGCGTCGTGCCACATCGGTTTCTCTTGTGAGCGAGATATCCTGAAAGGATGATATTGATCTTTGTCAGGCTTGTCGAAAGTTTCGCAAGAATCGGATAGTCCCCGTCCCCGCCGGGGAAAAATCCGGATAGCGCGCGGCGTGCCGCACGAGAAAAACAAACCGGATTCGCGAGCGACCTGCAAATTCCGGATAGTGGAAATCATTGTGGCTTCCTACACTGCGCCGGCAGCCGGACGAACAGCGGCGCATTTCACGGCAATGATTCGTACAACTACTAAATTGATGGGTCGATCGATCGTATTGGTTCGAACTCGCGTCATGCGACGGCTACCGCCGGGCCCGGATCCCCTCTGGAAAAGGAAGGAAGCTCCATGCGTCAAATCAACCTGCAGGCGCTCTCGGACGATGCGCGGCTGGGCAAGCTGCACGGTGTCGTGCTGTTCTGGTGCGCGCTGATCATCGTGTTCGACGGATACGACCTGGCGGTGGCCGGCATCGCGCTGCCGGCGATCATGAAGGAGATGGGCGTCAACCCCGCGCAGGCCGGCTTCATGGTCAGCTCGGCGCTGTTCGGCATGATGTTCGGCAACATCGTGTTCGGGACCGTCGCCGAGCGGATCGGGCGCCGCCGGGCCATCGCGGCCTGCCTGACGTTGTTCAGCGTCTTCACCGCGGCGGCCGGACTGGCGCCGACGCCCGTGCTGTTCGGCGTCGCGCGCTTTCTCGCCGGCATCGGCATCGGCGGCGTCATGCCGAACGTGATCGCCCACATGACCGAATACGCGCCGCGCCGCATGCGCAATACGCTGGTGACGCTGATGTTCAGCGGCTATTCCGTCGGCGGCATGCTGGCGGCGGTCATGGGCAAGGGGATGATCGACGCCCATGGCTGGCAATCCGTGTTCGTCGCCGCGGGCGCGCCGGTGCTGCTTGTCCCGCTGCTCATGAAATGGATGCCGGAATCGCTGCCGTTACTGATCCGGCACGGCAGGACGGACGAACTCGCGCGCATCGCGCAGCGGCTCGATCCCGCCTATCGGCGGCAACCGGGCGACTGTTATGTCGTTCCGCGCGTCGACCACGCGGGCAACGCGCCGGTCCGGCAGCTGTTCGACGACGGCCGCGGGTTCAGCACGGTCATGTTCTGGATCGCGTGCTTCATGTGCCTGTTCATGGTGTACGCGCTCAGTTCGTGGTTGACGCGGCTGATGGCGGGCGCCGGCTACAGCCTCGGCTCGGCGTTGACGTTCGTGCTGGTGCTGAACGCCGGCGCGATGGTCGGCGCGATCGGCGGCGGCTGGCTGGCCGATCGCCTGCCGATCAAGACGGTGCTGGTGTCGATGTACCTCCTTGCCGCCGTGTCGATCACGCTGCTCGGCTACCCGATGCCGACCGCGCTGCTGTTCGTGCTGGTCGGCCTCGCGGGTGCGTCGACGATCGGCACGCAGATCGTCAACTGCGCGTACGCGGGGCAGTTCTATCCGATGGCGATCCGGTCGACCGGCATCGGCTGGACGCTGGGTGTGGGCCGCAGCGGCGCGATCCTGGCGCCGATCGTGATCGGCGTGCTGGTGGGCATCGATCTGCCGCTGGCACAGAACTTCATGGCGATCGGGCTGCCCGCGCTGGTGGCGGCCGTCGCGGTCGGCTTGATCGATCAGCGGCGCTCGGCGTCGCGCCACGGCCTGGCGGCTTCGGCTGCCGAACGGCACGTGTCGTCCGCCCGGCAGTCCTGAACGGCTTATCCGCGGCGCTGGCGCGCGGCCGCCGGCCGTTCGCGCACGGCGACGCCGCGGCCCGCATCCTGTGAAGGGGACAGTCAGTCATGCATCTCGATTCAAGGGCGTCGAAGGCGATGCTGGGGTGGAGTGTGTTCGCATCGTCGCTGACCGCGACGACGGGCACCGTACAGGCGCAGGGCAGTGTGACGCTGTACGGCATCGTCGACACCGGCATTTCGTACTACAACCATGCGGCGAAGGGCGGATCGGCGGTGGGCATGCCGCATCTGACCGGCGAATTGCCTTCGCGGTGGGGCGTGAAGGGTACCGAAGACCTCGGGGGCGGCAACCGGGCGTTTTTCGTGCTGGAGAGCGGCTTTCAGCCCGGCACTGGTCGGCTCAACTACGGCGGGAGACTGTTCGGTCGGCAGGCGAACGTGGGGCTGAGCAGCGCATACGGAACGCTCACGCTCGGCAGGCAAATGAACATGACGGCCCATGCGCTGGCCAATGCCGACGTGATCGGGCCGTCCATTCATTCGCCGAGCAACTTCGACGCCTATCTGCCGAATGCGCGCAGCGACAACGCGATCGGTTACCTGGGCAAGTTCCGCGGGCTCACGATCGGCGGCACCTACAGCTTCGGCCGCGATGCCGCCGGGCCGGCCGGGCCTTCCGCGACCGGCTGCGCGGGGCAGGTGCCGGGCAATCCGCTCGCCTGCCGGCAATATACGGCGCTGGTCGCTTACGACGCGGCGCGCTTTGGCGTTGCAGTGTCATACGACGTGAAGCGCGGCGGGGCCGGCGCATCGGCGCCGCTCGACAGCAGCGCCCATACGAGCACACACGGCGTCGTCGGCGGCTATGCGGTGATGGGGCGAGCGAAGCTCGGTGCGGGATGGATCAGGAACAACGTCGCGGCGGCCGGCCATTTGCAGACCGATATCGTCTTCGCGGGCGTGGCCTATGCGATGACGCCCACGGTCACGTTCGATGCACAAGGCACGCGTTATCTGCAACGCGGGCCCGCGAGCAACGCGAACGCGACGTTGCTGGCCGGGCGCGCCAACCATCAGCTGTCCAGGCGGACGCGCGTCTATACGTCGGTCGGCTACATGCTGAACGGCGCGACCGCAGGCAAGGCGGTCGCCGCCGGCGGCACGGTCGAAACGGGGCAGAGCCAGCTGGGGATCATGGCCGGGCTGCAGCAGCGGTTCTGACGAGGCCGGGGCGTCAGAGCCGCCCATCCGCCGCACGCACCGCCTCGGCGATCGCATCCGCGACATGCTGTACGCGCGGCGAGCGGCGCACGTCCGGGTGGACGACGAGCCAGATTTCGCGCTCGATATCGCAACGCGGCGCGGCGGTGAGTTCGACGAGCGGCGCACCGGCTTGCGCGGCCGGATCGTCGACGAGAAAGCGCGGCAGCAGCGCGACACCGGCGCCCGCCGCGCACGCGCGATGCTGCGCGGCGAGGTCGTTCGCGATGAACGCGAAACGGCGCCCGGCCGCGAAACGCTCGAGCCACTGCTGCTGCGGCGTTTGCGCGAGCGCGTCGTCGTAGCCGACGAACGGCCAGGTGTCGGGCGGCGCGCTCGCCCATTCCGGCGACGCGCACAGCGCGAAGCGCATCGTGCCGAGCCGGCGCGCCGCGAGCCCCGGCTCCGTCGGCCGCGACAGCCGCACCGCGAGATCGGCTTCGCGCGCGTACAGGTTCGCCGCGTGCATCTCGCCTATCAGGTCGATCCGCAGCGCCGGCCACGCGCGCTGCGCGCGGGCCAGGCGCGGCGCGAGGAAATGGCTGGCGAACACCGGCGACGCCGATACGCGTACCACGCCGTCGAGTGCCGCCGCACCCTGGGCGGCGCGCGCGAACGCATGCGCGTCCGCTTCGAGGCGTGCGGCGTGCTCGGCAAGGTGCAGCCCTTCGTCGGTGGGCGGCCAGCCGCGCGGCAGCCGGTCGAACAGCCGGATGCCGAGCGCGGATTCCAGCGCGTCGATGCGGCGCGCGACCGTCGAATGCTGAACCTGCAGCGTCCGCGCGGCCGCCGACAGGCTGCCGCCGCGCATCACCGCGAGGAAGTAGCGGATGTCGTCCCAGCTCATCGGCGGCGCGGCCGCGGTCGGGGATGCTCGATCGGTCGAATTTTGCACAGTAGATGGGCGATCAGCGGGAATTCCGATCGATTATGCACGATGGGATGATCGTGTCACTTCATTCGATTGCGACGAACGTCATGACCCAAACCACGACCGCCATCCGGATCGGGATCGACCGCTACGGCGACGCCGGTGTGCTGCGCCGCGTCGATGCACCCGTCGCGCCGCCCGATGCTGGCGAGGTACGGATTCGCCAGACCGCGATCGGCGTGAATTTCGTCGACATCTATTTCAGGACGGGCGCGCATCCGTTGCCCGCGCTGCCGGACGCGCTCGGCGTCGAGGCGGCCGGCGTGATCGACGCGGTCGGGCCGGGCGTGACGGATCTCGTCCCCGGCCAGCGCGTCGCGTATGCGGGCATGCCGACCGGCAGCTATGCGAACCTGCGCACGATGCCGGCCGAGCGCGTGGTGCCGATCCCCGACGGCTTGAGCGATGACGCAGCGGCTGCCGGGCTGCTGAAAGGGATCACCGTCTACATGCTGATGCATCGCGTCCGGCAGGTCGGCGCGGGCGACACGGTGCTCGTGCATGCCGCCGCCGGCGGTGTAGGGCTGCTGGCGACGCAATGGGCGCGTGCGCTCGGCGCGCGGGTGATCGGTACGGTCGGGTCGGCCGCGAAAGCCGCGCTCGTGCGCACGCATGGCGCCGAGGCGGTCGTCGATTATCGCGAGGAGGATTTCGTCGCGGCGGCGCGCGTGTTCGGCGGCGGCACCGGGGTCGATTACGCGATCGACGGAATCGGCGGCGACGTGCTGACGCGCACGCTCGGTGCAGTCCGTCCGTTCGGGATGGTCGCGAGCATCGGGCAGGTGGCCGCGATCGGCGCACGGCACACGTTCGATCTCGACGAACTGGGGCCGGCGCGCTCGATCGCGCTGGCGCGGCCGAGCGTGCTCGGCTTCATCGCGCGCGACGTCGACGGTTATCGGGAGGCTGCGCGCGCGACACTCGAACGGCTGGCGAGCGGGATGCACGTGGAGATCGGCGCGCGGCTGCCGCTCGAACAGGCGGCCGATGCGCACCGGCTGCTGGAGTCGCGCGCGACGACGGGCGGGGTCGTGCTGGTGCCGTAACGGCGGGTGGCCGCGAATCGCGAGGCGGCCCGGCGGCTGCATCGCGGTTCATCGGCCAGTCAGTTGTGCTTGCGCAGCGACGCATCCTCGACGAACCACGCGAGCACGAACGCGATCGCGATGACCGTCGCCGCCGCGAGATAGACGACGTGCAGCGAGCCGGCGAACGCATGCAGGTACGCGTCGCGCACGGCATCCGGCAACTGGTGCACGGCGGCCGGGCCGAGCGCGGGCGGCAGCTCCGTGCCGGCCGGCAGCGCAGCCATCACCCGCGACTGCAGCCCGTGCGAGAACAGCGCGCCGAACGCCGCGACGCCGAGTGAGCCGCCGATCGAGCGGAACAGCGTCGCACCCGACGTCGCGACGCCCATGTGGCGGAATTCGACCGTGTTCTGCACGGCGAGTGTGAGCACGGGCATCACCATGCCGAGCCCGATCCCGAGCAGCGCCATGTACCCATACATCGTGTGCAGCGGCGTATCGAGCGTCAGTGTGGACAGCAGCGCCATCGCGACGCCGCCGGTCAGCGTGCCCAGGATCGGAAACATCCGGTACGAGCCGAGCCGCGAGATCAGCCGGCCGCTGACGACCGACGTCACGAGCATCCCGCCCATCATCGGCAACAGCTGCATCCCGGCCTGCGACGGCGTCGAACCCTTCACGACCTGCAGGTAAAGCGGAATGAACGTGACCGAGCCGAACAGCGCGATGCCGACGACGAAGCCGATCAGGCTGACCAGCACGAAGGTGCGATGGCGGAACAGTTCGAGCGGCATGATCGGCTCGGCCGCGAGCCGTTCTTCGTAAATGAAGCCGCCGATCGCGACGACGCCGAGCACGAGCGTCATCCACAGCTGCGGCGACGTCCACGGCAGCAGCGAGCCGCCTTCGCTCGTGAACAGGATCACGCAGGTGAGGGCGGTGGCGAGGAACGCGGCGCCCATGTAGTCGATCCGGTGCTTCACGTGCGCGGTGTGCGGCCGGAACGCGACGCCGATCACCGCGAGCGCGAGAAAGCCGAGCGGCAGGTTGATCGTGAAGATCCAGCGCCACGACAGGTGCTCGACCAGGAAGCCCCCGAGCAGCGGGCCGACGATCGTCGCGAGGCCGTACACGCCGCCGAACATCCCCTGATAGCGCGCGCGGCGATCGGGCGGCACCAGATCGCCGATCGCGGCCATCGTCACGACCATCAGGCCGCCGCCGCCGAGCCCCTGCAGCGCGCGCAGCACGATCAGCTGCGTCATGTCCTGCGCGACGCCGCACAGCGCGGAGCCGGCGAGGAACAGCACGATCGCGGCCTGCAGCACGATCTTGCGGCCGTACAGGTCGCCGAGCTTGCCGTACAGCGGCAGCACGACGGTGGACGACAGCAGGTACGCGGTGACGACCCACGACAACTGATCGAGCCCGCCGAGCTCGCCGACGATCGTCGGCAGCGCGGTCGACACGATCGTCTGGTCGAGCGCGGACAGCAGCATGACGAGCAGCAGCGCGGCGACGATCAGCCTGGTCGGCGCGTCGCGGCGGGCCGTTTCGGCGGCCGGCGGAGTGAGGAGGGTGTCGGTGGTCATCGATATATCTGCCATGGCAGGGAATTGGTTCGAACTATAACGATGGATAGTTGACCAGTCAATTTCTGCCCAGCCTCGATCTGTTGCAACCGTAACAGTAGATTGCCGACGCGAAAAATTGACCGGGATCAGCCGGAAAGCGGGGCCGGGCTCAAGTTTTTTGCAGGCAAACCGTAATACAGCGTGCTGCGGACCGATTGCCGCGGCACTTTTCACCGCTCACGTCCCGTCATGAACCTGAACGCCCTGTTTTCCCGTTTCTCGATCCGCACGCGGATCTTCTCCACGCTCGGCCTTGTCGCCGCGCTGCTCGTCGTGTCGGGGCTGATCGGCCTCGCCGGCATGCAGAGCTCGAACCGCGCGCTCGACGAGGCCTATACGCAACAGCTGGCGGCGAAGACCGCGCTGTCGGCGGCCAGTCTCAACCTGACGATCGTGCGCACGACGCTCGACCGCGCGCTGCTGCACCCGGAAGCGCCGGACGTGCCCGATCTCGTCAAGAAGGCCGAGAGTTATCTCGCGAAGGCCGACACCGCGTGGCGCGGCTACGCGTCGATGCCGCACGACGGCGACGAAGGCCCGCTCGCGAGCCGCCTCGATGCCGCGCGCCAGGCGCTGATCGGGCAGGCGCTGAAGCCGATGATCGACGCGGTCCGCGACGGCCGCCGCGACGAGGCCGACCGGCTGCTGATGTCGGTCGCGCCGCCGCTGTCGGTTGCGCTCACGCAGGCGACCGATGCGCTCGATGCGTACCAGGGCGCACGCGGCAAGGAGGTGTACGACACCGCGCAGACCTACTACGGCTGGATGCGTGCGGGCGCGATCGCGGGTATCGCGTTCGGCCTGGCCGCGTGCCTCGGCTGCGCGATCGGCCTGCATTACGCGATCACGCAGCCGGTGAACCGGCTGCTGTCGCATTTCCGCCGCCTGTCGGAAGGCGACCTGACGTCGGAAGTGCGCTGGTCGTCGCGCGACGAGATGGCCGAACTGGTCAACGGCGTGACCGGCATGCAGCGCAGCCTCGCGGACACCGTGCGCCAGGTCAGCCAGGGTTCCGAGGCGATTTCGACGGCGACGCACCAGATCGCGGCCGGCAACACCGACCTGTCGCAGCGCACCGAGGAACAGGCGTCCGCATTGCAGGAGACGGCCGCGAGCATGGAGCAGCTCACCGCGACCGTGAAGCAGAACGCGGACAACGCGGTGGAGGCGCAGGCCTGCGCGGACACCGCGAGCGAGATCGCCACGCGCGGCGCGACCGTGGTCGGCGAGGTGATCGGCACGATGAACGAGATCGACCAGAGCTCGCAGAAGGTCGCCGACATCATCGGCACGATCGAGGGGATCGCGTTCCAGACCAACATCCTCGCGCTGAATGCGGCGGTCGAAGCCGCGCGTGCCGGCGAGCAGGGCCGCGGCTTCGCGGTGGTCGCGGGCGAGGTGCGCACGCTCGCGCAACGCTCGGCGTCGGCGGCGAAGGAAATCCGCACGCTGATCGGCGAATCGGTCGAGCGCGTCGCGAACGGCTCGCGGCTCGTCGGCGTGGCCGGTACGACGATGCAGGACATTCAGCAGGCGATCGGCCGCGTGACGGGCATCATGACGGAGATCGCGGCCGCGTCGAACGAGCAGCGCGACGGGATCGAACAGGTGAACCGCGCGGTGTCGCAGATGGACCAGGTGTCGCAGCAGAACGCGGCGCTCGTCGAGCAGGCTGCGGCCGCGGCGGCTTCGCTGGAGGAACAGGCGGACGGGTTGCGTCGCGCGGTGGGGGCGTTCCGGGTGGCTTGAGCGACGGTGGGCGGAGACACGACGGGCGCTTGCCCGCCGGTCGCCCGCCGATTACGTCAGACGGCCGCGAGCTGCGCGGCCGCGCGCGACGACGCGACGATCAGCAGCTTCATCGTCGCGCGCGTCGCACCGACGAACAGCTTGCGCGCGGCACGCGCGTCGAGCGTGTCGAAGTCGACCTCGGTGAGGATCACGCACGGCGCCGACTGGCCCTTGAAGCGGTAGATCGAATCGAGCAGCACGTCGCCTTCGCGATATTCCGGGTTGCCGAACAGGTCGTACTTGCCGGTGAAACTCTTGAGCCGGTGCGGGCCGAGCTGGTCGAGCGGCGCGAGCACCGAGCCTTCGCGGCCGCGATACGACAGCACCGCGATGTCCTGCTTGCGAAAGCCAAGCGACAGCGCGTGCGTGATCGCCCGCTTGGTCGCGTCGACGCAGGCTTCGGCCAACGCGTCTTGCGACGCGCCTTCTTCCCCGTACGCCGACACCGACGGATCCGAACCGTCGAACGGGCTGCCCGAGCGCAGCTCGGCCGCGAGCGGCTCGACCCTGCCGACGATGTCGCGCACGAATTCGAGCAGGTCGCGCGGGCTCCGGTAGTTCGTGAGCGCCTTCAGCGTGACCCAGCCCGGCAGCGCGACGGGCTCGCGCATGTACAGGTTCTGCAGCGGATCTTCCAGCCACCACCATGCGCCGTCCGGCGCCAGCAGGCGTTCCAGCGCGGCCGCCCACGGCGCATGGAAATCCTGTCCTTCATCGACGACCAGCACGTCGAAGCGCCAGCGTTCGGAAATGGGCGTTTGCGCGAAGCGCGCCTCGAGCCGTTCGAATTCGCCGGGCACCTGGAAGTCCGGCGTATATCCGCCGTCGCGCGCGACCCAGTCGCACAGCTGGTGGTAATTCGCGATCTTCGCGCCGGGCGGCGCGATGCGCGTGATGTAGTCGGCGAGCGGCCGGTTGAAGCACACGTAGAGCACGCGCTTGCCGGCCGCGACGGCATCGCGCATCGCCTGCACCGCGAGCTGCGTCTTGCCCGAGCCGGCCGTGCCGGTGACGCGCAGCCGGAACGGCGCGAATTCGAGCTGGCGCGCCCATGCGGCGAGCCCGCCCGACAGCCGCGTGACAAGCGTGCCCGCCTGCCCGACGAGCGCGCTCGTATCGGGCGTGAGCGCGAGCTCGTCCGCGAGGAAATGGTGGAGTTTCGGCGCGTTCGGAAAGTGCTCGTCGTCCTCGGGCAGGATTCGCAGGATCACCTGCGCGAGCTGCGCCTTGCGCGACGCATCGACGATGCGGTCGGCGGCGACGCCGGCGATCGACGCGTCGCGGATCGAGTAGTCGGGGCAGTACAGCAGCGCCTCGACGCCGTAGACACCCGCGCCGAGCGCGGCCGTCAGGCGCCGGTGCAGCGTTTCCTGCGTGCGCGCGAGCTGGATCGGGACGTTGCGTTCCTTCTGCAGATAGACCTTGACGAGCCCCTTCGGCGTTTCACGCAGGAAGCCGGCTTTCTGCTCGATCAGCAGCACGCGGCCGGCCGGGCTCACGACGACGAACGCGGCCTCGCCGAACACCGAGAACGCCTGGTCGGCGCGCGTCCAGTGCACGCCGTGATACACGGTGTAGCCGTCGGGCAGCGCGTGTTCGAGGGCCGCGAGCGTTTCGCGCTCGCGTTCGGCCGCGCCGGTCGCGGCGAGGCTTTTCCAGTCGTCGGGAATGAGGCGGGCCATGGCGTCGGGCGGCGGATGCCGGCGTGGGCGTGAACGGGTGCGGCTATTGTACTGATCCACGACCCTGTTCACGACCGCCGTGCCGCGCGGACGATGGCCTTCCGGACGGGGAACGGCCCGGGGACGTTACCCGCGTGCGAGCCGTTTCGCGAGATCGGCGCTGAGGATCGCCATGCGCGCGGGTTTTTCGTAGCAGACGACGTCGAACGCGCGGATCACTTCGCTGATGTCGGCCTCGCTCGCGCGGCCGGTGAGCAGGTCGCCCGTCAGCACGAAGATCGGCGCGCCCGGGTTGTCGGACGTGCGCACGGCCTTGATCGCGGTGGCGGCCGTGCTGTCGTCGAACAGCCATTCGGTCAGGACGGCGTCGAACGCCTGGCCCTGCAGCGCGTCGACGAACGGCGCGAGGCCGTCGAATGCGGCCGTCGCGAAACCCTGGCGTTCCAGATAGCGGCACAGCTCGGTCGCGCTGACGCGATCGGGGTCGATCACCGCGACGACGAGCTTGTCGCTCTCCGCGCGGCGCGGATAGATCTCGATCTTGTGCACGTCGTACGCGTTCTGGTACAGCACGCCGGTGTGGCGCAGCACGCGCCAGCGGCCGTTCTGCTCATATGCGACGAATTCGGGGCGCGCGCCGGCTTCGAGCGGCGCGCCGATCCATGCGGTGCACGGAATCTCGGCGACGCCCGCATAAAGTACGGCCTCCTGCGAATAGGCGCCGACCATGCCGGGGTCGAGCGTTTGCGCGCCGAACAGCTGCGCGGCGGGTTCGCCGTACGCTTCGGCGACTTTCTTGATCTGCGCGAGCGTCCAGGGGCTGCTGCCGCGCAGCTTACGATGGCCTTGCGAAAAGCTCAGGTCGAGGATGCGGCACAGCTCGGTGGTCTGCTGGCGCTTGCCGATGCCGTTGCGGGTCATCAGCTCGCGCACGCGCTCGGCAACCGCGAGGGAATCCGTGGTGATTGCTTCAGTGGTCATGCTACGGGAACGGATCGTGACGTTCAGAACGACGCCTTGCGGCAGTCTCGACGGACAGTCTTCGTGACGTCCAGGGGCGAGCCGACCGGCCACGCGCGGAAAAGATAACTTTACCGCAAAATGGTCGTTATTCAGCGTGGTGAAAGGTGCGTTTGTGTGAAAGGTGTGTCACGACGTTACCACCGCCGCCCGTATCCGGATGCATTAACCCCTGACAGGAAACAATGACGACCACCTATCCGCTGCACGATACCCTGACCCTTGGCGATTCGCCATTCCCGGCCGACGCCGACGTCGTGATCGCCGGCGCCGGCATCATGGGCTGCGCAGCCGCGTATTACCTGGGTCTGCGCGGCCTGAAGGCCGTCGTGCTCGACAAGTCGCGTATCGCCGGGCAGCAGTCGACACGGGCGTGGGGCTTCGTGCGGCAGCAGGGCCGCGAAGCTGCCGAGGTGCCGCTGATGATGGCCGGCATGCGGATCTGGGAAGCGTTAGAGGAAACCCTCGGTTTCGATCTCGAATGGCGGCAGGGCGGCTGTCTTTATATTGCGGACAACGAAACGGACTGGGCGTCGTTCAACGCTTGGCTCGCGGTCGCGCGCGAACACGGACTCGACACGCGCACGCTGACGCGCGCGCAGATCGACGAGCGCGTCAGCGGCCTTTCGCCGCAGGCACGCACGCTCGGCGGGCTGTATACCGCGACCGACGGGCAGGCCGAGCCGCGCCGGGTGGCTGCCGCGTTCGCCGCGCGTGCCGTCGAGGCCGGCGCGCGCTTCTTCGAAGGCTGCGGCGTGACCGCGATCGAGACGGCCGGCGGCGCGGTGGTCGGCGTCGTGACCGAGCGCGGCACGATCCGCACGCGGCGCGTGATCTGCGCGGCGGGCGCGACCAGCTTCCGGCTGCTCGACGGCGTCGGCATCCGGCTGCCGCAGCAGGCCGTCCGCGGTACCTGTATGCGCACCAATGTGGTGCCGCCGGTGTCGGCATCGACGGTGTGGGGGCACGGCCTCGGCATCCGGCAGCGCAAGAACGGGGCGATCAATCTCGCCGACGACATGCAGGTCGACGTCGACCTGACGCTCGGCCACCTGCGCGGGTTGAGCCTGTTCTGGCCGGAGTTCTGGTCGCAGCGCGACAAATTCCGGCTGCACGTGAACGGGGCTGCCTGGCGCGATGCGCTTGCGCGCATCAACGGTGCGACCGGGCCGATCGAGCCGCGCGATCCGCAGCCGCAGCCGAATCGCGCGCATGCGCCGCGTGCACTCGCGAAACTCAAGACGATCTTTCCCGCGCTGAAGGACGCGCAGATCGTCGAGGCCTGGGCCGGCCTGATCGACGTGCTGCCCGACGGCATTCCGGTGATCGACGCGCCGGGCACGCCGTCCGGGCTCGCGATTGCGACGGGGTTCTGCGGCCACGGTTTCGCGATGGGGCCGATCGTCGGGCGGCTGCTTGCCGAATGGATCGACACCGGCGCGCCGTCGCTCGACCTGTCGGCGTTTCGCGCGCAGCGCTTCGTCGACGGCACGATGGTGCGGCCGCGCAGCATGCTGTAACGGACAAATCGATGCGATGACGTCGGCCGGTCGCGGCCGACCCATCGTAGAATCGAGCCCGCATCCTTCAGGAGATTCCCCGTTGGCATCGCCCTCCGCCCAGCGCCGCTCGTTGCGCTCACGCCTGCGTCGCGCGCGCAATCCGTGGCAGGCGCCGCGCGCACGCACGCTGTTCACGCGTCCCGCGACGTCGCCGCGCCGCACGCTGCTGTTCCGTCTCGGCGCGGTCGTGCTGCTGTGCACGCTCGCGTTCCTCGTGCTGTATCTCGATCGCGACGGGTTGCGCGATTCGACCAAGAGCACGCCGATGACCGTCGCCGATCTCGTGTACTTCACGATGGTCACGGTCGCGACGGTCGGCTACGGCGACATCGTGCCCGTCACCGCACGGGCGCGACTCATCGATGCGTTCTTCATCGTGCCGATCCGCATCGTCATCTGGTTCATTTTCCTGGGCACGGCCTATCAGTTCGTGATCCAGCGCGTCGTCGAGGAATTCCGCATGAAACGCCTGCAAAAGCAATTGTCCGATCACATCGTCGTATGCGGTTATGGCCTGTCGGGCTCGATCGCGGTGCGCGAATTGCTCGAGAGCGGTGTCGATCCGGCGACGGTCATCGTGATCGATTCGCAGCAGCAGGCGCTCGAGGCCGCGACGTCGCTCGGCGTGACGGGGCTGCTCGGCGATCCCGCGCACGAGGATCTGCTGCAGCAGGCGCAGGTGCGTTCGGCGAAGGCGGTGATCATTTCGGTGACCGACGATCCGACCGCGATCCTGCTGACGCTGTCGGTGCGCAGCATCGCGCCCGATACGAAGATCGTCGTCCGGATCCAGGAGAACCTGTACCAGCGGCAACTGCGGCAGGCGGGCGCCGACGTGATCGTGTCGTCGACGAAGATCGGCGCGCTGCTGCTCGCGGACGCCGTGCATAGCCGCTATATCGTGCCGTTCGTGAACGACATGCTGTCGACGCGCGGGCGCGCGACGCTGCTGGAGCGCGAGGCGATGCCGCAAGAGGTCGGCTGCATGACGAACGTCGTGCCGGGTGCGATCGTCGTCGGGCTCGATCGGTGCGGGAAGATTTTTTCGTTCTACGAGGATCCGCCTTGCAGGATCGAGGCAGGGGATACG
Source organism: Burkholderia sp. AU4i (assembly GCF_000466765.1). Lineage (NCBI taxonomy): Bacteria > Pseudomonadati > Pseudomonadota > Betaproteobacteria > Burkholderiales > Burkholderiaceae > Burkholderia > Burkholderia sp. AU4i. Next base: position 32,884 of record NZ_ASSI01000016.1, read on the forward strand.
CTGGTTGTGATTCAGTCGGCGCGGATTCCGGATCCGGATGTGTGATGCTTGAACCAATGCATTTTCATCAGGATTCCCTGGGTGGCGACTGCTGGCGACGGCGCATCGACGTGCAAACGCGGCGCCAGACCCGGGCTGACTTCAATTGAACAAGGCGGGGTGTGCGTCGGGTCATGCCAAAACGCACGAATCGCGGGCACGCCCGATTCACGGCCATCAAGACAGGCTTTGCCCGTCCTTGCGCAAAGATCCCGTCAGGTGACGCAATTCGTCCAGCAGCTTGACGGCGGGCGCGGGTAGCGTGCCACGCCGGCGCCGGAATGCCGTCAACGTGCGTTGCGCATCCAGGCCTTCGATGTCCAGCGCGTCAATGACGCCAGCCTTGCTTTCGGTGTCGTACATCGGCTCGGCCATCCATGAGACGAAGCCGCATCGTGCTACCAGGCTTTTGAGCACGGTCACCGAACGGGTCTCGACTGCAATGGCCGGCATCGGCAGACCGCGGGCCCTGAAGGTCTCCTGCATGTGGGCATAAGGTCCGGTTCCCTTGGGCGTGAGTGCCCACCGTTGTGTCAGTGTGTCTTCGAGGCGAAGACCGCGCGTCGAGCGCAACGGATGATCGGTCGCCGCGACCACGAAACTCCGGTCGGTCCATGAACAATCGGAGAGCGCAGCGACCTCGTCGGTTTCGATTCCCGAGGTGCAGAGCGCCAGGTCGATCTCGTAAGCGAGCAAACCCTCGACGAGACGATCCCACACGCCTTCGATCACCTCGACGCGCAGGTTGGGCCATTTCTCGAGCACGCACGCGATGGCCATCGGCAGCACGAGGCTCGCGATGCTGCCCACCGCGCCCACCTTGATGACGCCTTTCGCGAGGCCGCGCATCGCGTCCAGTTCCTCGCGCGCCTGTTCGGCTTCCCGTTGCAGCAACATGGCATGCGGCATCAATGCCTCGCCCAGCGCGGTCAGCTGCATCCCTTTCGTGTGGCGCTCGAACAGCGGCGCCCCGACCGATTCCTCGAGCCGCTTGATCGATCTGCTCAGCGCGGGCTGGGTCATGTCGAGCAGCGTCGCGGCTCGTCCCAGGCTACCGGCGGACACGATCGTCGTGAACATCGTCAACTGCTGCAGATTGAAACTCATCGCGGCGAACCTGATTGAAAGGGAATAAAGGGGGGCGAGCAGGGTCCCGGGTTGGACGGCGCTAGGTGTCTTCCCTGAAAGGCACCGCCGCGTACGCTCGCGGCGGCTGCCGGAAAACCGGTGCTGGCGGCGCTCAGCCCCGCCCGGTAAGGCTTCCGGCCTGAATGGGCCCGTCAGGCCACTCGGTGATGCCATGCTTAAATGTAATGACTTTGAGCATTATTGGCAATTTTCAAACAAGGTATCGAATCCCATACTGCGGCTCATCCAATCACCGCCAGCCCGAATGGCGAACCGCAGAGGATTCGAGATGCAACGAAACACAAGTGGGCAGCCGACCGTTCGCGATGCCGTCGTGGACTTGATGCGGCGCCTCGGCATGACGTCCGTGTTTGCCAATCCCGGCTCGACCGAACTGCCCATGTTCCGCGACTTCCCGGAGGATTTCCGGTACGTGCTGGGCCTGCAGGAAGCGGTCGTGGTCGGCATGGCGGACGGGTATGCCCAGGCGACCGGCAACGCCGCGCTGGTCAACCTGCATTCGGCGGCCGGCGTCGGCAACGCGATGGGCAACATCTTCACGGCGTTCAAGAACCGCACGCCGCTGATCGTGACCGCCGGCCAGCAGGCCCGCTCGATCCTGCCGTTCGACCCGTTTCTGTCGGCATCGCAGGCAACAGAGTTGCCGCGCCCCTACGTGAAATGGAGCATCGAACCGGCTCGTGCCGCGGATGTGCCGCTGGCGCTCGCCCGTGCGTACCACGTGGCGATGCAGGAGCCGCGTGGCCCGGTGTTCGTTTCCATTCCGGTCGACGACTGGGATCAACCGGCCGGCTTCGTCGAGGCGACACGGGTCAGCACCCGGTCCCGCCCCGATCCGGAACGGATCGCGGAGATCGGCGATGCGCTGGATCACTGCCAGCGGCCGGCCATCGTCGTCGGCGCGGAGCTCGATCGCGCCGATGCCTGGAGCGAGGTTATCCAGATTGCCGAGCGCCACAACGCGCGGGTTTATGTTGCGCCGATGTCGTCGCGCTGCAGCTTCCCTGAAGATCATCGGCTCTTCGCCGGATTCCTTCCGGCGATGCGCGAAAAAATCGTCCGGATTCTGCACGGGCATGACCTGATCTTCGTCGTCGGGGCGCCGGCGTTTGCGTATCACGTCGAAGGCAGTGGGCCGCATGTGCCTGACGGTGCGGCGTTGTACCAGCTCATCGACGATCCGGCCACCGCCGCGTGGACGCCGGTCGGCACGTCGGTGGTGGCGAACATTCGCCTGGGGCTTGCGGACCTGCTCGCCCGTCGGGCGCCGCGAGGCCGGCCGCTGCCGGCGCCTCGCGAGGCCGTCGAGCGCGCCGAGCCCTCCGCGGTCATGTCGGTCGCCTATGCGTTGCAGACGCTGTCCGAGGTCCGCCGCGCTACCGATATCGTGGTCGAGGAGGCGCCCAGTTCGCGCCCCGTCATGCAACGTTATCTGCCGTTCACGCGCAGTCAGACGTTCTACACGATGGCAAGCGGCGGTCTGGGCTACGGCATGCCCGCCGCGGTGGGCGTCGCGTTGGCCAGACCCGGCAGCCGCGTGATCGGCCTCATCGGCGACGGCTCGGCGATGTATTCGCCGCAAGCGATCTATAGCGCGGTCCAGCTCGATCTTCCGATCACATTCGTGATCCTGAATAACTCGCGCTACGCCGCCTTGCAGGAATTCGCGCCCGTGTTCGGCTTCGCCGCATCGGATCCGGTACAGGGCACCGACCTGCCAGGGCTGGATTTCGTTTCCCTGGCCAACAGCATGGGGTGCGAAGGCGTTCGAGTGAGCGACGCGCTGTCGCTGAAGCCCGCGCTGGAAGACGCGTTGTCTTCGGGAAAAACACGCGTCGTCGAAATTGTCGTGGCCTGACCGCGAGCCGGTGATTCGGCAGGCCGGTTTTTCAAGAATATTCCAGGAGACGGTAATGAATCAGGTAACGATGTTGATCAACGGCGAGCGTGCGATGGCTCGCGACGGCGCGACATTCGAGCGCCGCAACCCGCTCGACGACGCGGTTGCCTCGACGGCGCCGGCCGCGACGGTCGCCGATGCACAAGCGGCGGTGCATGCGGCGGCCGCCGCGTTTCCCGCATGGTCGGCGATGGGCCCCGGCGAGCGACGCGCTCTACTGAATCGGGCCGCGGATGCGCTCGAAGAAAAAGGCGACGCGTTCGCGCTGGCAATGGCAACCGAAACGGGCGCGTCCCGCCTGTGGGCGGATTTCAACGTCAAGCTTGCGGCCGACGGGCTGCGCGAAGCGGCTGCGATGATCACGCAGATTTCGGGCGAAGTGATTCCGTCCGATGTGCCCGGCAGTCTCGCACTGGGCGTTCGGCAGGCCGCCGGCGTCGTGCTCGGGATCGCGCCGTGGAACGCGCCCGTCATCCTGGGCGTGCGTGCGGTTGCGTTGCCGCTGGCGTGCGGCAATACCGTCGTGCTCAAGGGTTCCGAAATTTGCCCCGCGACCCACGGCCTCATCATCGAGGCATTGCAGGACGCGGGACTGCCGCGTGGCGTCGTGAACTTCGTCACGAACGCGCCGGCGAATGCCGGCGACATTGTCGAAGCGCTGATTGCCGAGCCTGCGGTCAGACGGGTGAACTTCACGGGTTCGACGCGCGTCGGCCGCATCATCGCGACCCAGTGCGCGAAGTATCTGAAGCCTTCGGTACTTGAACTCGGCGGAAAGGCGCCGTTTCTGGTGCTTCACGATGCCGATCTCGACGCCGCCGTGCAAGGCGCGGCATTCGGCGCGTTCGCCAATTCCGGCCAGATCTGCATGTCCACCGAACGCATCGTCGTCGACACGGCGATCGCCGATGAATTCGTCGCGCGTCTGGCCGAGAAGGCGAAGAGCCTGCCGCTTGGCGATCCGAGAAAGGGCCCGGCCGTCCTCGGCTCCGTCGTGGACATGGCGACCGTCAGGCGATGCAATGACCTGATCGACGACGCGCTGGCGAAAGGCGCGACCCTGGTGTGCGGCGGGAAATCCGATACCACGCTGATGCCGGCCACGTTGCTCGATCACGTGACGGCGGACATGCATATCTACCGGGAGGAGTCGTTCGGGCCAGTCAAGGCGATCGTCCGCGTCGATGGAGACGACGAGGCCATCGCATGCGCAAACGACAATGAATATGGTCTGTCGGCGGCGGTCTTCAGCCGTGATGTCGCGCGGGCGTTGACGGTAGCGAAGCGGATCGAGTCCGGGCTTTGCCACGTCAATGGCCCGACGGTTCACGACGAGGCGCAGATGCCGTTTGGCGGGATGAAGTCCAGTGGTTTCGGGCATTTCGGCGGCAAAGCCGGAGTCGCGGAATTTACCGATTTGCGCTGGATCACCGTGCAAACGACGCCTCGTCACTATCCGTTCTGATCGTTGCCGCGGTCAGCGCGCGTGATGCTCGCCATGGATGCGATGGGCTTCCGGATGGTGGGCACGAACACAATAACAACCCGATACCGTTGAGATGCCTTCGCTCCTGGAACGACGAGCGATCGGCTTAAGGAGACTGCAATGCCTGTCATCAATTTCGAGTCGTCGCTCGATCGCACCTGGTTCGAGTCCGACCGTCACGTCGGAAAACGAATTGCTCAGGACTGCGATTCGAACTTCGCTGGCCGGGCCGGGAGCGCGAAATGAACGATCGTAATCCGCGTCTGCCGACCGTAGACATCGGCCGCACCCTCGACGATGGGCCGTTCTCGGCGTTCCAGCGAACGGTCGTCCTGCTCGCCGCACTTGCGATCGTGATGGATGGATTCGATGGGCAACTCATCGGGTTCGCCATTCCCAGCCTGATCAAGGAATGGGGCATCACGCGCAACGCATTTGCGCCCGCCGTTGCCGCCGGCCTCGTCGGCATGGGCATCGGCAGCGCGTTCGCCGGGCTGTTCGCGGACAGGTTCGGTCGGCGCTGGGCGATCATCGGGAGCGTGCTGGTATTTGGCCTGGCGACGAGCTCGATCGCGCTGTCGCCGGACGTCACGACCATTGCGATCCTGCGCTTTTTCGCGGGATTGGGTATCGGCGGCGCACTGCCGAGCGCGACGACCATGACGGCGGAATTTACGCCTGCTCGCCGGCGGACGCTCGCCGTGACCGCAACCATCGTGTGCGTACCGCTGGGGGGCATGCTTGCGGGGCTGTTCGCGAGCGTCGTGCTTCCGCATTACGGCTGGCGCGGGCTCTTTCTGATTGGCGGCACGCTTCCCGTCGCACTGGCGCTCCTGCTGTATTTCGTCATGCCGGAATCGCCACGTTATCTTGCGCGTCATCAGGAACGCTGGAACGAACTGCGTCACCTGTTGACCCGCATGTCCCGCTCGGTTCAGCCGGGCGCCGTGTTCGCCGATCAGAAGGAACAGAAGGCGGTACAGCGTCCAGGCTTTCGTGCGCTGTTCGCGGACGGTCAAGGCCGCGACACGATTGCAATCTGGGTCGCTTTCTTCATGAACCTGATCGCGGTCTACAGCGCATTCAGCTGGCTGCCGACGATGCTTGCAGGGGAGGGGCTCAGCCCTTCGGTGGCGGGTTCGGGTCTTACCGCCTACAACCTCGGCGGCGTATTCGGCGCAATAAGCTGCGCGGTGGCAATCGGTCGGTTCGGATCACGCTGGCCTTTGCTCGTCTGTTGCCTGATGGCGTGCGCGAGCGCACTTTTCCTGCGCGGTCTCGACGTCTCTGCCCACACGACGCTGCTCGTGTTCGGAATCGGGTTGCACGGTCTGTTCGTGAACGCGGTTCAGTCGACGATGTATGCCCTTTGCGCGTATGTCTATCCCACCGAGATTCGCGCGACCGGGACCGCATCCGCGCTCGCGTTTGGGCGGCTCGGCGCGATTCTCAGCGCGTTCGCGGGGGCCTTCGTGATCACGCAGGGTGGAGCGTCTGCGTACCTGGGCATGCTGGGCGCCGCGATGGCGATGGTGTTCATCTGCCTGATGATCGTGCGTCGCCATATTCCGCCCATCAAGGGCGCTTGAGATCAGTGTCGAGGGTGACGTAGGTTACGCGCTCCGCGCAGAGCACGTAACGACGTCGCTCATGTTCAACCGAATGACGGAAAGCGTCTGACAGTACCTTCAGTTGGAGATAGCATGCGCACTCAAGTAGGCATTATTGGCGCCGGTCCTGCCGGCCTCCTTCTTTCTCATCTTTTGCATCTGAAGGGTATCGAGTCCGTCGTGCTCGAAAGCCGCGGACGCGAGCAGATCGAATCGACGATCAGGGCGGGTGTACTCGAGCAGGGGACGATGGACCTGCTCGAAGCGTCCGGTGTCGGTGAACGAATGAAGGCGGAAGGTGCGTTGCATCACGGCTTTGAACTCGCGTTCGACGGAAAGCGGCGGCGCATCGACCTCAAGGCGTTGACCGGGCGGGCCATCACCGTCTATGCGCAGCACGAAGTCATCAAGGATCTGGTGGCGGCTCGCGTTGCCGCGGGCGGCTCTATCCTGTTTGGTGTCGCGGATGTCTCGCTTCACGACGTCGACACGTCGGCCCCGTCGATACGGTTCGTGCATCAAGGGCAATCGCATACGCTGGACTGTGATTTCGTGATCGGATGCGACGGTTCGCAAGGGGTGTCCCGTTCGGCGATTCCCGAGAGCGTTCGCCGCGATTTCGAGCGCGTCTATCCGTTCGGTTGGTTCGGCATTCTGGTCGAAGGTGCGCCGTCCGCGGACGAGCTGATCTATGCGCGTCATGATCGTGGTTTTGCATTGGTCAGCACTCGTTCGCCGACAGTTCAGCGCATGTATTTCCAGTGCGACCCGAAAGATTCAGTCGACAACTGGTCCGACGACCGGATCTGGGCCGAAATGCATGCACGTGTCGACTCCGCCGATGGTCAATGCGTTGTCGACGGGAAGATTTTTCAGAAGAATATCGTCGGCATGAGGAGCTTCGTCTCGACGACGATGCAGCACGGCCGACTGTTTCTTGCCGGCGACGCCGCTCATATCGTTCCTCCTACCGGAGCAAAAGGTCTCAACCTGGCAGTCTCCGACGTACGGATCCTGAGCAGCGGACTCGACGCGTATTACCGGACCGGCGATGAAGCGCAACTCGCTTCGTACAGTGAGCTTGCGCTGAAGCGGATCTGGCGCGCCGAGCATTTCTCCTACTGGATGACCCGCATGATGCATCGCCTCGACGATGCCTCGCCGTTCGAACAGCAGTTGCAGGTTGCCGAGCTCGAGCATGTGACCACGTCCGAGACTGCGGCGAGGTCCATGGCGGAAAACTATGTCGGTAGCGTGGTCGTCTAGCTTTCGACTTTGCGTCGTTACTCGGCTGTCGTCGGCATCGAACGGTCGAGAGAGACGCGCGAAACCGGCGTGCAGCGCGCCTCGAACTTTTCGCATCACGATTCAATCTGACAGTACCTCAATCATGACAACAGGATTTCCCGGCATTTTCTCCGTCAGCGACTATCGTGACGCAGCCAGACGGCGGCTGCCACGCATGGTGTTCGACTATCTGGAAGGCGCGGCTGACGATGAGTCGGGATTGACGCATAACCGTTCGGCGTTCGACGGATTGCAGTTGTTGCCGCGCCGGCTGTCGGATGTCAGCACGCGAGCGCAGTCGATGACGCTCTTGGGCCGGCGGATTCCATTACCGCTGGTGATCGCGCCGACGGGCCTCAACAGCGCGTTCTGGCCCAAGGGCGACCTCGCGCTTGCGCGCGCGGCGGGCAAGGCCGGTATTCCGTTTGTGCTATCGACGGCTTCCAACATGTCCATCGAAGAGGTGGCAAAGGGGGCCGACGGAGAACTGTGGTTCCAACTGTACGTCGTTCATCGCAACCTCGCGAAGAGCCTGGTCAATCGTGCCCGCTCGGCGCGCTATTCGACCCTGATCCTTACCACCGATGTCGCGGTCAACGGCTTTCGCCGACGCGATCTTCGCAACGGCTTTGCGATGCCGTTCAAGGCCAGTGCACGTGCGGTCGTCGACGGACTGTCGCACCCGCGCTGGCTTTGGTCTTACCTGATGAACGGCATGCCGGAGCTGAGGAATTTCGCGACGGACGATGCATCGGATACGGCTTCGCAGGCCGCGATCCTGCGCCGGCAGATGGATGCGAGTTTCGGTTGGGACGACCTGCGCCGTCTGCGGGACGAATGGCCGGGCAAACTCCTCGTCAAGGGCATCGTGACGGCCGACGATGCCGCGCGGTGTGTCGCGCTCGGCGCGGACGGCGTCATCGTTTCGAACCACGGCGGCAGGCAACTCGCCGACCTGCCGGCGACAGCCGACGTGCTGCCGGACATCGTCGAGCGCATCGCGGGCGCGACGGTCATGCTCGACAGCGGCATACGGACGGGGGCCGACGTCGTCAAGGCGATCGCGCTGGGAGCCCAAGCCGTGATGCTGGGGCGCGCTACGTTATACGGGTTGGCGGCCAGAGGGGAAGCCGGCGTGAGCGACGTCATCGAGATGATCAAACGGGAAACGGACCGGACGCTTGCCCTCATCGGTTGTCGCTCGGTGGAGGCGCTCGATCGCGGCTACGTTTCGAAGCGGCCGTCCTGGGGTATTGCGCATTGACGCCGGATTTTGGATGCGCAATGGTCCGGGATAACGCTCTCGCGTATCTGCCACCGGAACCTCGTGCCATGAATCAAGTGACGACCACGGATCATTACCATCGTGACGACAGGCTTCTGGCATGGTCGGATCAGGTTCGGGCCAGTTGCGTCCCGATGGTTTTCAGGACCGAATCCGGGCAGGGATTTCATGGCGAGATTTCCAGCGTGGACACCGACGGCGTGTGTGTGTCGCGGATCTCGGCGGTCGATCACGTCGCGGCACATGACTGGGACGAAGTGCGGCGCACGGCGGACGACTACCTGCTCGTGTCGATCCAGACCGAAGGGCGAGGCGCGATCGAGCAGGATGCCCGCACCGCGTTCGTCGGCCCCGACGACATGGTGCTGTTCGATTCGTCGCGCAGTTTCGTCTGGCATTTCTCCGGACAGCATTACACGATCCGCTTTCCCCGCAAGGCACTGGAGAAATGGGTGCCGTGCGGCCGGCAGCACACCGCGGTGAGGATTCCCGCGGCCACCGGGGTACGCCGGATCGCCGCGGACCATATCGCGTCCCTGCACCGGGCGCTTTCGGCGGACGAAGGCGCCATGACCGGTTGCGAGCGGCTTGGCGATGTGTCCGCGAACCTGGTCGCGCTGGCGTTGGCGGATTATTTCAACACGGTTTCGCTGCCCAAATCCAACGTGAAAGAGATGCATCTGCTTCGCGCACGTGCGTTGATCCATGACCGTATTCGCGAACCGGAACTCGGACCCGAACAGATCGCCGACGAACTGGGGGTATCGAGCCGTTATCTTTACCGGCTGTTCGCCGAGGTCGGAGAGTCGATCGGCGAGATCATCTCTACGGCCCGACTCGACGGATGCGGCGAGTGGCTTCGGCAACGCGCGTACGCTAACCGCTCGATTACCGATATTGCGATGGCTTGGGGTTTCAATAATGCATCGCATTTCAGTCGCACGTTTCGACGTCGCTTCGGCATGTCCGCGCGCGACTACCGTGCGACGCATCGCGACGTTGGTTGAATCGCCCCTGAGCGGGCCGCGCGATAATCCCGCCGGCTGGCAGCATAAGTAAAAATCCTGTTCTGTCAGAGTCAAGCGTCCGCCATATTGGCCCCGGACACTTCCTCTACAACGTTGCGGGCGTCCCGTCCCGCGAGTCGTGGAGGAGTATCTTGGCTCTCAACCATCCCCAATATAAGGCGGCTGTCGTGCAGGCCGCCCCGGCGTTCCTCGATCTTCAGGCCGGAATCGAAAAGTCCATCCGCCTGATTGAAGAGGCGGCGCAGGCCGGCGCCGCCCTGATCGCCTTTCCCGAAGTGTGGCTGCCCGGCTACCCGTTCTACATCTGGCTCGGCACCCCGGCCTGGTATATGAGCAAGGGCTATGTTCAGCGCTACTTCGACAATTCGCTGAGCTACGACAGTCCGGAAGCCGATGCGCTGAGGGACGCAGCGAGGAAAAACCGCATCACGGTCGTGATGGGCCTCTCGGAGCGCAAGGGCCATTCGTTGTATATCTCCCAATGGATCATCGGCCCCGACGGCGAAACCCTGCTGCAACGACAGAAACTCAAGCCCACCCACCTCGAACGGACGGTTTTCGGTGACGGGGAGGGCAGCGGCCTGACCGTGATCGACAGTCCGTTGGGCAAGCTCGGCGCGCTGTGTTGTGCCGAACACGTGCAGCCTTTGACCAAAGCCGCCATGTACGCGCAAGGCGAACAGGTCCACGTTGCCGCGTGGCCGAGCTTTTCCCTCTATGAATTCGCCAGCGCATTGAGCTACCAGGTGAACAACGCGGTTTCGCGGACCTATGCCGTCGAAGGCGGATGCTTCGTCCTCGCGCCGTCGACAGTCGTCACCGAGGAGATGGTCGAGCATCTTTGCGACACCGAGGACAAACGTCAGCTGTTGCGGGCGGGCGGTGGCCATAGCGTGGGATACGGGCCCGACGGGGCGGAGCTGTTCGACAAGATCGACGAAACCGCGGAAGGCCTGCTCTACGCCAATATCGATCTCGGCACGCAATCGCTTTCGAAGTGCGTTTTCGATCCTGTGGGGCATTACTCGCGGCCCGACGTGCTGCGATTGCTGATCGACCGGCGACCGCGCCCCCCTGTCGCCGAGATACTCGACAGAACGCCGACGGAGACGGCCGCCGATGATCCCGCTTCATCGGACGGCGACTGCCCGTCCGGGTTGGCGGGAAGCGGCGGAGATCGGTAGCGGGACCATCGGGCTCGCCATGTCGTTCCATGGCGGGCCGGTCGGAGGGTTTCGTTTCGCGGCCGGGTAGGCCTGGCGGTTTTTCTTCGAAACAACGGTCATTCAGTCACGACGATATAGTTAGGATGGCGATATGAAATACAAGGAAGGCGGAAACTACGAATGGAAGATGGTCATCTTTCTTGCGGTGCTGTTCGGCATCGTGGGTCTCGACCGTCTGGTCATCGTGTACCTGTTCCCGGTTCTGCTGCCGGAACTGAAACTGAACAACACGCAGGCAGGCGCCATCGCCTCGGTGCTTGCGTTGACCTGGGCCATTTCGACGTGGGTGCTCGGAAGCCTGTCCGACCGCCACGGGCGTCGCAAGATTCTGCTCGGGTCTTCGATTTTCTTCTCGGTGATGACATCCTTCACCGGGGTCGCCAAGTCGTTCCACAGCATGCTGCTCGTGCGCGGCCTCCTTGGCGTCGGAGAGGGGGGCGTCTTCAGTGCCAGCGTCGCGACCATCGATGAAATATCGACACCGCGTCGGCGCGGCTTGAATCTGGGCATCCATCAGTCGTTCTTTCCCCTTCTGGGTATCGGCCTGGGACCGATTATCGCTACCCAGCTCGTGATGCATATGCGCTGGGAGTGGGTGTTTTTCGTTCTCGGTATCCCGGGGCTTCTGCTGACGTTCCTGATCGGCAAGACCATGCGAAAGGCGGAGGCAAGTCGAGATAAACAGGCGCGATCGGCATCGGCCAGCCCCTTGACCGTGCTGAGATACAAGAACATCTGGTTGACCACGGTCATCGGCTCCCTTTTCCAGACGGGCCTGTTCGTTTTCTCGACGTTTGTCGCGCTCTATCTGACCAAGGTAGTGGGCCTCAGCCTCGGCACGGTCGGCCTGATCATCTCCGGATGGGGTTTCGGCGGATTTATCGGGATGATCGCCGTTCCGGCGATGTCCGATCGGCTTGGTCGGCGTATCGTGCTCGTCGTTTCCGCAGCTTGCTACGGAGTCCTGATGTTGGCGTTCGTTCTTTGTCACGCGTCTCCGATCGTCATGTTCTGCAACCTCTTTGCCGCCGGGATGTGTGGCTTCGGCATCGCACCGCTCTTTCTTGCCGTGATTCCCTGCGAATCCGTACCGTCCACGCTGACCGGCTCCGCCGTAGGCGTTCCCACCGCTGTCAGCGAACTCATCGGTGGGGTCCTGATGCCGGTGGTGGCAGGTGGGCTCGCCGACACATTCGGTCTTGGTTATCCGATGCTGATCGTCGGGGGCGTGTCGTTGGTTAGCGCGCTCGTGGGGATGTTTCTCGAGGAAACGGTGCCCACCGCGACCTCGAAGCGTTCAGTCTCGAACATGGACGCGGTCTGAACGTCTGGCGAAGTGCCGGTGGATTTCAGGCCTTTGCGGGGAATCGCGCGTTCCAGGCCGCTAACGGCGGCCTGGAGGCGGTTTCGGGGGCGGTAAGGCGACGTTGCGAGGGTTGACAGCGTCGTCAATTCCAACGATGCGATACAAAAAAGCGGGCGCGCATTCTACGAAGACCAAAACGTAAGAGAGACGTAGATGCCAACCCTTCCGCAGCTTTCAGTCGTCGACGCAAAAGATGCGATTGATCGGCGCGAGATCTCCTGCCTGGAATACGTTCAGGCTCTGGTGGATCAACAGGCCAAAACCGAGCCGCTGAACGGGTTCGTGTATTTCGACCCTGAGGCGTTATTGCAATCGGCGCGGGCACATGATGAATCGCCCGCTTCCCGGACAGGGCGGACGTCACTTGACGGCATTCCATTGGCAATCAAGGACAACATCGACTGCGTCGGCATGCCGACGGCCGCGGGAACAGCAGCGCTTCGCCACGCTGTACCTCGAGCGAACGCGCCGGTCGTCGCGCGCGTGATCGAAGCGGGCGCGTTGGTCGCCGGCAAGGCCAACATGCACGAACTTGCTTTCGGCTGCACGAACGACAACGGATTTTTTGGTCCGGCCCGCAACCCGTATGACCCGTCCAGCATTCCCGGAGGAAGCAGCGGCGGGTCCGCCGTGGTGGTGTCAAGTGGTGCGGTGCCGGCGGCCCTCGGCACCGACACGGGCGGATCGGTGCGGATACCGGCGGCGCTGTGCGGACTGGTCGGCTTTCGTCCTACGCATGGACGCTATCCGTCGGAGGGGATCGTCCCGATATCGCCCACGCGTGACACGGTCGGCCCGATCGCCCGAACGGTCTCCGACGTGATGTTGCTGGATGAGATCCTGTCCGGAAATGGCCCGGCACTGCCCGTTGTCGACGGCGCATGTGACTTCAGCCTGGCAGTCCCGTACTCGACGTTGTGGGAGGGGTTGTCACCCGACGCCCGGCCGGTACTCGAAGATGCGTTGCAAAAGCTCGAGGATGCAGGCTTCGAACTGGTCGACGTAGATCTGCGACGTTATCCATTTTTCCGTGCGCAGAAGAGCGCAACCATCCCTTTTTTCGAGTTCGGTGGTGCCGTCGGCCGCTATCTGGAAACAGGCGGGGTGGCCGTGACGTTCCCGGAGATCGTTGCCCAAATCAGGTGCCCGGATGTGGCGCGGATCGTCAGCGACATCCTGGGGGACGGTGCGATTTCCGCGACCGAATATGCCAAAGCACTTCTCGCGCGAGAGCGGTCGCGCACGTCTTACGTGGAGTGCCTTCGCGAAGTGGAGGCAGACGCACTGCTATTTCCCACCGTCCCGATTCCGGCATGCCACATCGGCGCGGAAACCGTGACGGTCGGGTCCGATGCACTCGACGTCTTTGCTGCCTATACACGAAACACCGAACCAGGCAGCAACGCAGGGGTACCCGGCATCACCATTCCCGCCGGCCTGACTCAAGATGGGCTTCCGGTTGGATTGGCGCTGGACGGTGCTCCGTATTCGGATCAGCGAATCCTGCAGATCGGCAAGGCAATGGAGCGCGTTCTGTGTGCCGCGACGTTTCCGCGTCTCGACGCACTCATTTAATACGTCCGGCAACGGCTTAACGAGAAAGGCAAGCAAATGAATCGTCGAAATATCCTGAAAAGTATTGCGCTCGGTGCTGCAAGTGCCGCGGTGGGCGTCGGGGGGCTCGTGCCGGCATCAGTACGCGCGGCCAACCAGCCGCTGAAGTTGGCGCTGATGGCGCCGATGAGCGGGCCGGCCGCATTTTTCGGTCAAGCCTGCAAGAACTGCGCAGCGATGGCGGTCGATGAGATCAATGCGCGCGGGGGCGTTTTGGGGCGCCCCCTCGAGTTGCTTGTGGGAGACGCCGGCGCCGCGCCTTCCGAGTCGGCGCAGACGGCTCTGCGCCTCTGGAAGCGCGACAAGGCGGAGGTCTTTGTCGGATCGCACGATAGCGCTGTCCGCACGGCGCTGGAAAGCCTGTTCAGAGGCCAGGTGCCCTACATCTATACCCCGATGTACGAGGGGGGCGATTGTGCGAAGGGCACGTTCTTCGTCGGCGAGACGCCCGCGCAGCAACTGACGCCGGTCATTCCGTGGCTGACCGCCCAGCACCAGGTCAAGCGCTGGTTCCTGATCGGCAACGACTACATCTGGCCGCGCAAGTCGAACGAAGTGGCGAAAAAGGCGATTCAAGGTTCCGGCGCGACCGTGGTCGGCGAAGAGTACGTTCCATTCGACGTCGATAACTTTGACGCGGTGCTCGGCAAAATCCGGGACAGCAAGGCAGATGCGGTCTTCATCACGCTGGTGGGCGGGTCGGCCGTCACGTTCAACAGAAGCTTTGCGAGCTTCGGTCTCAGCGACAAGATGATCCGCTTCGGCACGATGATCGAAGAAAACACATTGATCGGCATCGGGGCGTCCAACTCCAGGAACCTCTACTCGGCTTCCGGCTTTTTCTCGACGCCGACCGCCACGTCCGGCGAGTTTCTGGAGCGCTATCACAAGCGATTCGGCGCTTCGGCGGTATTGAGCAGCATCGGCGAGTCGACATACGAGGGCATCCTGATGTATGACGCCATGGCCAGGAAGGCGAACTCGGCGGCGATCGGCGATCTGACGAAGGCTTCCGATGGGGCAAGTTACAAAGGCCCGCGTGGCGTGGTCACGATGAAGTCCCGCAACGTGACGGCCGACATCTTCCTCGCCAAGGCTTCAGGGGCCCGATACGACATCGTCAAGACGTTCTCGCAACTCAGCTCGGCCGAAACCTGCACGAGCGGAGCGGGTGTGGGTTGAAGTCATGCTTCTTTCCTACCTTCTCAATCTCGGGTACGCGTGTGCGGCCCTCGCGCTCACGACGATCGGTCTGGCAATCGTGTTCGGGCTGCTGGGCGTGCTGAACATGGCGCATGGCGAGTTCATCATGCTGGGCGCGTACTCGGTGGTCGTCGTGCAGCGTCTCGGGCTGCCCGCCTTGCTTGCCATACCCTTGGCGATCGTCGTATGCGCTGCTGTCGGGTGGATCGTCGAGCGCGTGCTGGTTCGTCCTTTGTATCAGCGGCCGTTCGATACCTTGCTCGCAACGTGGGGCGTTTCGATCCTTCTCCGCGAAGGCGTGGTCGCATTGTTCGGAAAGGGTTACCAGGACGTGGCGGGTGCGGATGGCGCATCGATCGATGTCTTTGGCACCCAGTACCCGGCATTCCGGCTTGCGATGATGCTCTCGGTGGGCGTGGCATTCGCCGGGCTCGCGGCATGGTACAGCCGCAGCCAGACGGGCGCGCGGATTCGCGGCATGGTCGCGAATCCCCTGCTTGCCAAGGCGGCCGGCATCAATACGACCCGCCTGGCCAGTGGCACTTTCATCACGGGTGTGGTTCTGGCCGGGTTGGCGGGCGTGCTGCTTGCACCGATCGTGCGGGTCGAGCCGTACATGGGCCTCGACTATCTGCTCAATTCGTTCTTTGTGCTGGTTGTCGGTGGTCTGGGCAGTCTGCTCGGTCTCGCGGTAGGCACGTTCGTCATCGGCGGAACGCAGGTCGCGGTGTCGAGTTTCATCGATCAGACGTCGGGGTATACCGCCGTTCTGATCCTGTCCATCTATTTCTTGTGGAGTCGCCCAAATGGCCTCGTCTCGCGCCGTTGAATCGTCTCTCCAGGCTGTCACGGCGGCGATTCTTCTAAGCTTGCCGCTGTGGGCCGGTGACTACAGTGCAAACCAGATCGGGCTTCTGTTGCTGTATGGAATGGCAACGCAAAGCGTTGCCTTGTGCTGGGGGAATGCGGGATTCCTGCCGCTGGGGCAAAGCCTGTTTTTCGGGTTGGGCGCGTATGTCAGCGCCTTTGTATTGCGCTCCGCGGCAGCGGCCGGCGGCGAATGGCAGATTGTTCTGCTTCCGCTTGCCATCGCGATACCGGCGGCCCTGGCCTATGCAATCGGATTGATCGTCTTTGCGCGCCGGATTGACAGTGGGCCGTTCTTTTCATTGATTACGCTTGCGCTATGCATGTTGGGATTTCTGGTCGCCAATCAATGGAGCAGCGTAACCGGCGGCTTCAATGGGTTGACCGATATCCCCGATCTGCCGATGACCGACAGGTATGGAAACCTGTATTACGTGATCGCAGCGGCTGCGGTTGTCGTCACGGCACTGATCACCTGGTTGAACCGCAGACCGATCGGGACGCTCTGGGCCGCCATCTCGGAGAATGAAGATCGCCTCCAGTTTTTCGGATTCGCGACGCATAAGCTGAAGGCCGCCGCTTTCGGCCTCTCGGGTGCGATCGCGGGTTTGGGCGGCGCCCTGTATGCGCCGCACGAAGGTCTGGTCGGTCCGCAGGCGGTCGGCGTGGCGTTGTCGGCGCAGTTCGTCATCTGGGCAGCCGTCGGCGGAAAGCGCAGTCCGTTGGGCGCGCAACTCGGTGCCGTCGTGATCGGACTGCTCGCCGCGACCTGGCGTGACCTGTTCACTTATTGGGAAGTGCTGGTCGCGCTGATTTTCATCGGCGTGGTGCGGTTATTTCCCGATGGCCTGGCCGGCGCGACCGCCGCGCTTGCGCGAATGGCCGGCCTACGCGTCGCGAACCCCATTCCGGAGAAACGGATCGACGCGCACGACATCGCGACGATCGACCTGCGACCGGCTCAATCCACGCTGCTCAGCTTCAGGAAGGTGGAGGTCAGCCAGGGCGGCGTCAACATTCTCAACGGGCTCGATCTCGAGGTGGGAGCAGGGGGTGTCAATTGTTTCATCGGCCCCAATGGCGCCGGGAAGACGTCGACGTTCAACGCAATGACGGGCCGCTTGCCGGTCCGTTCCGGTGAAATTCACTTTCGCGGGGCCGAGATTTCGTCCTCGCAGGCGTGGCAGGTCGCCCGACTGGGCGTCGGCCGCAAGTTCCAGATTCCGTCGGTTTTTGCGCAGTTGTCCGTCAACGAGAATCTTCAGATTGCGCTGTGGGCGAACCGGATCCGTCCGCGAGAGATGTTGGCCGCCGAGCCGCTGCATTGGAATTCGCTTCAACGCGTTCGCACACTCGAAAAATTCGGATTCCTCGAATCGAATATGGCCGTTCGCACGGGGGATCTTTCTCAAGGGATGCGCCAGATGCTGGAGTTCGCGATGGTGGCGATCACCGAGCCGCGTCTTTTGCTGCTCGACGAACCGTGCGCCGGCCTCTCGGCGCACGAGACCCGTCATATGATGGATGCGATTACGTCGACCGTGAGCGAACTGGACGCGTCGGCCATCGTGATCGAGCACGACATGAGCGCGCTCGAAAAGATCGCCGACAACGTGGTGGTCCTGCACCAGGGCAGAAGCCTCGCGGTAGGCTCCCTGGCGCAGATCAAGATGTCGGAAGACGTCAAGGCCGTCTACTCGGGAGGAAGAAAATGAGCGAGCGGCGGGGAGAAGCAATGCTGAGGTTTTCGTCGATCGTCGCGGGCTACGGCGACACGATGGTGCTCAAGGGGATCAGCGGCGAGGTGGCCGCGGGTAGCGTCCTGGGCGTATTCGGCCGCAACGGCGTGGGCAAGTCGACGCTCATGCGCGCTTTGGCCGGCGTCATCCAGCCCGCGTCCGGTACGGTCACTGTCAACGGCGGCGAAGTGGGCAACGTGCCGTCGCATCAACGGCGACGTCTGGGGGTGAGCTATGCGCCGCAGGAGCGGGTCGTCTTCGACAATTTGAGCGTCGCGGACAACCTGACACTCGGATTCAAGACCCGAAGCCTGGACGCATACGACGATCTGTTCCAGGTTTTTCCGCGGCTGAAGGAACGCTTGTTCCAACCGGCCGGGAAGTTGAGCGGTGGTGAAAAGAAGTTGCTTTCCTTCGCCAGGATCATCGCGGAGCGTTCGCCGCTCACGCTGATCGACGAGCCGTCGGAAGGTGTTCAGCAGGAGAACCTGGAGCGGATGGCATCCGTGATCCGGTCTCGAATCGAGGAAGGCGCGGCGTTCGTGGTCGTCGAACAGAATCTGACGTTTCTCACGTCGATCGCCGACCATTTCATCGGTCTGGATCATGGAGAGGTCGTGCTGTCGGGCGACTCGATCGATGTGTCGCGCGACCGGCTCGAAGCCGTACTGGCGGTTTAGTCTCTTGTATCGGACGATTCGCCGCGTCGCGCGTACGTGGCCGTCGACCGCTGTTCAATCGTCATGACGGCGGGGTCGTTCCGGCCGCGGCGACGGAGGCGGCAAGCTCCGCGCGGTTGGAGAATCCCTTCTTGTCCATGATCCGCCGCAAATGGGTGCGCACGGTCGACAGGCTGATGCAGAGAAGGCGGCCGATATCCTGATCGGTACAACCCTTTGCGACCAGCTGGGCGATCTCGCTCTCACGGTCCGTGAGCCCTGTCGCGCTGCCTGCCCGGCGTTTGATCGCGCGGCAAAGGAACGGCTCGATCGCATCGAGCACGAGTTTGTCGCGCATCTCGAACTCAGGCCGATTCCTCGTTCGCCAGATTCTCAGGTCGCTGAGCTGGCGTTCGCCGTCGAAGACAAACACGTTGATCCCGTGATGCAAACCGTCGTGCGCGAGAAACTCGTTGTAGAACTCGCTTTTCTCCAGGGCAGGCCGGTCCATCACTTCTTCCACCAACGTGGCCCTGCGCCGCTTGCAGAGTTGCGCCGTCATCGGGTCATTGTGCTGGTACCAGCTCGTGTAGCGACGCACGTGATCCGAGTCGACATTGACTGCAATCGGGTCGGCGTACATCCCTTTTTCGGCATCCCAGTTGTAGGAGACGCAGAAATCGGATCGCAGCAGCCGGGTCAAGTCTGACAAAACGACACGCCTGACATCCACGATCGGCCCGAGCTCCTCGAGCCGCCCGATGATGTCACCGAAAAGTCGGAGTTCGTCGAGCGTGAGATCGTGAACTTGTGGCTTCAAGGGTGCCTCATCGGTAGGTGGAATCGGGAGACAGCATGCGCAACAGCCTCGAAAGACTGGTTCGCATTACACATCAAGCATAGCAGGGCAAAAAATCCCGATCAGCAACGAACTTCACTGCCATTGCCTGTCCGTTGTATTCATGCCGCAGTCAGGTCCACTGCCTATTGCAGATCGGAAGGGATGTTCGCGATGGCGCCTGAATTTCTTGAGCGCGGGCTCAGGCCAAGTTTTCCCTGTCGATATTTCTAACGATGGGGCTCAAAAAACGGTGCTCATAGAGTAGACGCGCAGTGGGAAGCGGACGTGCTGAGACCGTTCGTTGTAGCGAGGCAAGCTGGAGGATTACCCGGACACGCCTGCCCATTGACCAAACGATTCCGATGCATTTCCAGCGGGACGTTTTCCTCAGTCATTTCGTCAACGAAAGCAACGCATAAAATTAGGAAAGCGATATGAATACGGTCATCAAGCGAAGCATGGTGGTGTGCGCCGCGGTCGGATGCGGCGTGGCACATGCACAGTCCTCAGTGACGCTGTACGGGCTGGTGGATGCGGGTATTACGTACACGAACAATGCGACATCGAGCACCGGACATGGCGCGCTCGTGCAGTTTGCGTCCGGGTCTTCGCAGGGAGATCGCTGGGGGCTGACGGGTAAAGAGGACCTGGGTGGCGGGCTCAAGGCGATCTTCACGCTCGAAAGCGGCTTTCAACTTTCCAACGGGGCCCTGGCGCAAAGCGGGCTGCTGTTCAATCGTGCAGCCTTCGTCGGCGTTGACGGGCGGTTCGGGACGCTGACGCTCGGGCGGCAATACGACTTCATCGGCGATATCTTTCCGGCGTACTCGATTGCGGGAAATACGGCAGCGGGCATCCTCGCGTGGGGCATTCCGGCGTATGCGGCTGGCGGCTATACGCTGGACAACCGGCTGTGGGGCGACAATGTCAATAACTCGGTGAAGTATCTTTCGCCGACGATTTCGGGTTTCAGTGTCGGGGCGATGTACGGTTTCGGCAACGTCGCCGGCTCGTTGGGCACCAACAGCTCGATGAACTTTCTGCTGAACTACAGCCAAGGCGGGCTCGCCGCATCGCTGTCGTATTTCAAGCAGCATAACGCGACCAGTTCCGCGAATCTGACGGAATACGCCGGCGGTGCAACATACAGCCTGGGGAAAGCGCAGATATTCGGTGTGGTGACCGATGTTCAGTTGAGCAGCGGCACCCAGGCTCGGGCGCTGACCTATGACGGTGGCATGACTTACTTCGTCAAGCCCGATATTTCGCTTGGCGCAGGGTTCCAGTTTCAACAGCGCAACAACGGCGTCGGCAGCGCGAACCAGGTGACCATCGGGGCGGATTACTTCATTTCGAAGCGAACGGACGTGTATTTCGTCGGGGCGCTCGCGCACGATCATGCACACGGCGCGCAAATCGAAGCAGCGCTCGGATCACCGTCCAGCACGAGTTTTCAGACTGCGGCACGGATCGGCATTCGCCACAAGTTCTAACGGTCGCGGGTCGAGCGCGATGGCGAACCGGGAGGCGCCTATTTGTCTTCGACGCGGAATCGGCCGCTACATCGCCGCACCATAAAGATGATGCGCGTCGGTCAGTGCATCCGCGACGAGTTCCAGGCCGTCCCGGCACTGCTCCCGATCCTGCGGCCCGCCAAGGCAGATACGGATCGCCGCCGGCGGGTCGCCGTCCGTCGAAAATGCCGCGCTCGCCACGGCGGCGACGTTTCGACTCCGCAGATGCTGCGCCAGATCCGGTGCGGTCCATAGGCACTCGCCCGGAATCGGCAACCAGAGATGGAAACCGTCGGGGTGGGCATCGAAAGGCCATGCGCCGAGAACGCGGCTGGCGATCGCCTGCCGTGCATGCGCCTCCGATCGAATCGCGGCCAGCATCTCGCTTGCCGTGCCGTCATTGATCCACTGGGTAGACAGCAGCATCGTGAACGGGCTCGGCATGACGGTCGTGGCGCGCAGTGCGCCGGCGATCCGCTGTGCTTCGCGCACCGTCGGCGCGAGCAGGTAAGCGATGCGCAACCCGGCGCCGAAGTTCTTCGACATGCCGGTCACGTAGTAGGTCAGTTCTGGCGCCAGCAGCGCCAGCGGGGGCGGCGCGCTCTGCGGCAGCATCGCATAGGCATCGTCCTCGATGATGGGCACGTTGTAGCGTGTGGCGATATCGGCCAACGCTTCGCGGCGCCGGAACGGTATCGTGAGCGTGCTCGGGTTCTGCAGGGTCGGGTTGCAGTACAGCGCAGCAGGCTGTCCGCTTCGGCAGAGCGATTCGAAGGCATGCGGCAACGGCCCGTCGTCGTCCCGTGGCAGCGGCTGTAACCGCACGCCCAGTTGCGATGCGATGGCCTTGATGCCGGGGTAAGCGAGTGAATCGAGGCAGATCGAGTCACCGCGGCTCGCAAGCCGGGAAACGAGCGCGACGAGGGCGCTGTGGATTCCCGGGCAAACGAGCACGGTATCGCTGCTGCAGCCGGGCAGGCGATTGGCCAGCCATGCGCGGCCGGCGGCGCGATCCGCCGGTGTGCCGCCGAAATCCTGATATCGCATCAATTGGTAAGGGTCCGCCGCGGCGAACAACGCGGCAGCCGATTCCTGCAGTCGCCCGGCCATCCCGGGCGGCTCCGGTGGCATGTTCATCGACATCTCGATGCTGCTCCCGCCCGACAGCGGGATCGTCCGGGTTGGGCCGCGCACGAACGTACCGCTTCCTGCCCGTGTATCGAGCAAGCCGCGCCTGCGGGCTTCAGCATACGCGCGGGCCACCGTCGTGTAGTTCAGGTTCAGCGCACCGGCGAGATCGCGCAGCCCGGGTAGGCGGTCGCGTGGTTTCAGCCGGCCCGCCGCCAGGTCTTCCTCGATCAGGTCGGGGATCAGCAGGTACGCCGGCTTCCTGCTTTCCAGGAGTCGCTTCGACCAATGATGGATTATGTAATCCATACCTGTTTCCATTTGATGATTCATCAAAACGTTAGCATGGCGCATTAATCGGAAATATCTATCTCGCCATTCCGAAGCCAGATGATTGCATTGATCGCATCATGTATCGGATTGATGCACGGATGCACGCTCGATGCGCACGCATGCTTGCTTGTTGCTTCACACGGGTGCGCGCCGTCGCCCGGACGGGACACTTCCTATCCGAACCGCATTCGGTCACGCAAGGATCGGACCGGCTGCATCGGCATTTATCGATTGAATGATCGGAGAGTGATCGCATCAGGTCTGTGCCTGGTTGGCATATGCGTTGCGTTAATGAGATCGCCCGGACTCGAAAGTGTTCGGGAATATCACTGAACTCATTATCAAACGGAGCGTGCCATGCCCGCAGTCAATCAGCCGTTGCACAAGAAGGGAGATTTCCTCGTCGATTACGAGGAAAAGGTGTTTGAAGACGTCAAGGCGGAACCGGGCGAGAAAGCGCTCGTGACGTTCCACACGGTTGCGTTCGAGGGATCGATCGGCTTCGTGAACCTGCTGCAGGCGACTCGCCTGCAACGCAAGGGATTCGAGACGTCGGTGCTGCTCTATGGCCCCGGCGTGACGCTCGGCCTTCAGCGCGGGTTTCCGACGCTCGGCGACGAGGCGTTTCCCGGTCATCTGA
The DNA here is from genome assembly GCF_000466765.1 of Burkholderia sp. AU4i. Taxonomy (NCBI): domain Bacteria; kingdom Pseudomonadati; phylum Pseudomonadota; class Betaproteobacteria; order Burkholderiales; family Burkholderiaceae; genus Burkholderia; species Burkholderia sp. AU4i. The sequence continues at coordinate 55,798 of NZ_ASSI01000016.1, forward strand.
ACTTCAACAAGCAACTCGTCAAGTTCATGGAAGAAGGCGGGAAAGTCTACGCGTGCCGTTTTGCGCTGCAGGCGCTCTACGGGCATGGCGAAGCGTCGCTGATCGAGGGCATTCGACCGATCAATCCGCTCGACGTGCTGGATATCCAGCTGCTTCACCGCAAGGAGAACGCGCTGGTCATCCATACCTGGACCGTTTGATCGAATGACGGGTGCCATCATGTCCGACAAACGCATCGTCCGGGCGGCAGCCGTCCAGATCGCTCCCGATCTGGAACGCGCCGGCGGCACGCTCGACAAGGTCTGCGCGGCGATCGACGAGGCCGCCGGCAAGGGCGTCCAGCTGATCGTCTTTCCTGAAACATTCGTGCCGTATTACCCGTACTTCTCGTTCGTGCGGACGCCGGTCGCATCCGGCGCCGATCACATGCGGCTATACGAGCAGGCCGTGGCGGTGCCGGGCCCCGTGACGCATGCCGTTGCGGAGCGCGCGCGTCTGCACGGGATGGTGGTCGTGCTCGGCGTGAACGAGCGCGATCACGGCAGCCTGTATAACACGCAGCTGATCTTCGACGTCGACGGGCGCCTCGCGGTGAAGCGCCGCAAGATCACGCCGACGTTTCACGAGCGGATGATCTGGGGGCAGGGCGACGCGGCCGGACTCAAGGTTGCGCAGACCGGTGTCGGACGGGTCGGTGCGCTCGCGTGCTGGGAGCACTACAACCCGCTCGCCCGTTATGCGCTGATGACGCAGCACGAGGAAATTCATTGCAGTCAGTTTCCCGGCTCGCTGGTCGGCCCGATCTTTGCGGAACAGATCGAAGTCACGATCCGCCACCACGCGCTGGAAGCGGGCTGCTTTGTCGTCAATGCGACCGGCTGGCTGACGGACGCCCAGATCGAGTCGATCACGGGCGATCCGAATCTGCAGAAAGCCCTGTGCGGCGGATGCAATACCGCGATCGTGTCACCGGAGGGGCAGCATCTGGCCGAGCCCTTGCGGGAGGGCGAAGGGATGGTGATCGCCGACCTGGACATGTCGCTGATCACCAAGCGCAAGCGAATGATGGATTCGGTCGGCCACTATGCACGGCCGGAACTGCTGAGTCTTGCCATCAACGATCGGCCGGCGACGACGGTGACCCCGATGGGGCTCAGCGTGCCGGCCGCACGCGACTTCGAGGGACATTGCCATGAGCGCGAACGCGAAACCGTCGGTGCAGAGCCGGCAATTGATGACTGAACTGCAGTCGGTCGGGCTGCGCCTCGCGGATCCGCGGGTGGGCGCCGCGAGCCGGCGCGGCGGCGCCGGGCCGTCCGATCACAAGGCCGTGACGGTCGACGGCGTGACCATCATGGTGCCGGTGCACACGAGTACCGCGTGGGATTCGCCGTTCGTCGCGGCGGCGCCCGATGCGGCGGGCGTCAGCCTGCTCTCGCGCGGCACCATCCCGATCGCGAGCATCAGCTTTCCGTCGAGCCCGCGCTTCTACGCGTTGCAGACATTGGAGGGCGTGCCGTACTCGCACATCGCGACGCTGCATGGCGCCGACGTGCTGGCGACCACGGTGTTGCAGACCTGCATTCGCTACGAGAGCCGGCGCAAGACCTGCCAGTTCTGCTCGATCGGCCAGTCGCTCGCGGCCGGCCGGACGATCGCCCGCAAGACGCCGGAACAGCTCGCCGAGGTTGCGCGCGCGGCGGTCCTGCTCGACGGCGTCAAGCACATGGTGTTGACGACCGGCACACCGCCGACGCCGGATCGCGGTGCGCGCGTGCTGTGCGAAAGCGCGTTCGCGATCAAGGCGGCCGTCGATCTCCCGATCCAGGCGCAATGCGAGCCGCCCGACGACGACAGCTGGTTCGACCGGATGAAGGCAAGCGGGATCGATACGTTGGGCATGCATCTGGAAGCCGTGACGCCGGCGGTGCGCGAACGGATCATGCCGGGCAAGGCGAGCGTGCCGCTGTCCCGATACATGGCGGCATTCCGCGCGGCCGTCGGCGTGTTCGGCCGCGGCCAGGTCAGCACCTACATCCTCGCCGGGCTCGGCGACAGCGCGGCCGCGATCCTCGACATGTCGCGCGAACTGATCGGGTTTGGCGTGTATCCGTTCGTCGTGCCGTTCGTCCCGATCAGCGGCACGCCGCTGGAGAGTCATCCCGCGCCGTCGCCGGACTTCATGCGGGCGGTGCTCGAACCGCTCGGCGCCATGCTGCGCGACGCCGGCATGCGCTCCGCCGACATCAAGGCAGGCTGCGGAAAGTGCGGCGCCTGCTCGTCGCTTTCGACCTACGAGGGGTGAGCATGTACTGCGCAGAGATGGGACTGGCCGACTGCCGCGACACCTACCGGCCCGCCGAATACCGGATCAAATGGGCGGCACTTCCGTGGGAGATCGACGAAGCGTACAAACTGCGCCGGGCGGTGTTCTGCATCGAGCAGGGGATCTTCGCCGGCGACGATCGCGACGATATCGATCGCCACGCGCAACTGCTGGTCGCAGTCAGCTGCTGCGCGGGGCTGCCCGAGCAGGTGGTCGGCACGGTGCGGATTCATGAAACCGTGCCCGGCACCTGGATGGGCTCGCGGCTGGCGGTGCATCCGGCGTTTCGCGGGCAGGGCAGGATCGGCTCGATGCTGATCGCACTTGCCGTCAGCAGCGCGCATGCCGAAGGTTGCCGGACCTTCGTCGCACACGTGCAATCGCAGAACGTGCCGCTGTTTCGTCGGCTTCACTGGGATGCGCTCGGCGAGGAAACGTTGTTCGGGCGTCCTCATCAACTGATGCAGGCCCGGCTGGCGCACTATCCGCCGTGCGGCACGCCGTTCGAGGGTTTCGTCCTGCGCTCGGAGGTGCGGCCATGAGTGTCGACGATCGCATCGCGACGCTGCGCGCGAGTCGCGGCTTCCAGCACAAGCACGACATCTCCGGCGTGGTCGCATCGCTCGCGGCGTCATTGCCGAACGGCGAGCGGGATCTTGCACAGGCGGTGGCACTCGGCGACGACTGCGCGGCGATTCCCGATGCGGACGGTTACCTGTTGTTCGCGATCGAGGGCATGGTCGGCGATTTCGTCGAGTCGATGCCGTGGTTCGCGGGGTACAGCGGCGTGATGGCGAACGTCAGCGACATCTATGCGATGGGCGGGCGGCCGATCGCCGTCGTCGATGCACTGTGGAGCGACGGAATCGACGCCGCGCGGCCGGTGCTCGCCGGGATGGCCGCGGCTGCGTCGGCGTATGGCGTGCCGATCGTCGGCGGCCACAGCAACACGCGCAGCGCGCAGGGGCAACTGGCCGTATCGATCCTGGGCCGGGCCCGCGCGCTGCTGTCGAGCTTCAGTGCGCGGCCGGGCGATCGCCTGATGATGGCGGTCGACCTGCGTGGCGCATTCGAGGATCCGTATCCGTTCTGGAATGCGTCGGTCGGCGCGCCGCCGGCCCGGCTGCGCGGCGATCTCGAGATCCTGCCGGCGTTGGCCGAAGACGGGCTGTGCGATGCCGCGAAGGATATCTCGATGGCGGGCATGCTCGGGACGGCGCTGATGCTCGTCGAATGCTCGCGCGTCGGCGCGCGCATCGAACTCGACGCGATCCCGCGCCCGCCCGGCGTCGACTTCGATCGCTGGCTGACGGCCTTTCCGAGCTACGGGTTCCTGATGTCGGTCCGGCCGGCGCATGCCGACGCGATCGTGGAACGCTTCGCGGCGCGCGGGCTCGCGTGTGCCGTGATCGGCGATATCGACGCAACGCGCGAGGTCGTCGTCGAAGAAGCGGGCGAAACGGCGGTGCTGTGGGATTTCGGGATCGAAGCGCTTATGACCGGCGGCGGAGGTGTCCGATGAGTGGCGACGCGTTGCGCATCGCGCTGCTGACCCATTCGGTGAATCCGCGCGGCGGTGTCGTGCACGCACTTGAACTCGCCAGTGCGCTGCACGAAGCGGGAAACGACGTCACCGTGTTCGCGCCGGCCGCGCCGGGCGAGGCGATGTTCCGGGATGTCCCGTGCCGCGTCGTGCTGGCGCGCGTCGATGGCCGCCCTGGCAGCATCGCGGAAATGGTGTCCGCGCGGATTGCCGCGATCAGGCGCGCATTGCAGGAGCACGAGGCGGGCGGGTTCGACGTCCTGCATGCACAGGACAGCATCACGGGCAATGCGCTGGCCGAGTTGCGGCAGTCAGGCGCAATAGACGGCTTCGTACGGACCTTGCATCACCTCGACGTATTCGACGACCCGCAGCTCGAACGCTGGCAGGAACGTGCGTGGCGCGCGGCGGACCAGGTGCTGTGCGTGAGCGCCGTGTGGGCGGCCACGATGCGCAAGACGTTCGGGGTCGACGCAAGCGTGGTGCCCAACGGCGTGGACGTTGACCGGTTCGCTCGTGCGGACCAGACGGACATGCAGGCGGTGCGGCAGCGGTATGGCCTGCACGGCGGCCCGATTGCCCTGGCGATCGGCGGGATCGAGGAGCGAAAAAACTCGATCGCGTTGCTCGAGGCGTTCGCCCGATTGCGCGGCACGATGCCCGATGCACGGCTCGTGATCGCGGGCGGCGCGAGCCTTCTCGATCACGACGCATACGCGCGCCGCTTCGTCGCGCGCGCCGCTGCCCTCGGGCTGGGGATCGGCGTCGACGAACCCGTCGTGTCGACGGGGCCGCTCGACGACGCGGCGCTGGTCGCGCTGATGCACTGTGCCGACGTGGTGTCGATGGTGTCGGTCCGAGAGGGATTCGGCCTGGTCGTGCTCGAGGGGCTTGCTTGCGGAAAGCCGGTCGTCGTGTCCGAAATCGAACCCTTTACCGAGTATCTGGACGAGCACGCGTGCGTGTGGGCCGATCCAGCCGATGTGGATTCGATCGCCGACGCGCTGCACGACGCGCTCTCGGGACGGCGTGTTCCCGATTTCGCACATGCCGTCCCCGCAGTGCTGAACCGCTACTCATGGGAAGCGAGTGCGCGAAGGCATCTGGATATCTACCGGGCCCGGCTGGCGCAGCGTGCGCGAGTCGTGTCCACTGAATGAGGAGGAATCATGCCGGTCATGCATTTTCGGGTTCGTTGGCCCGATCAGTCGGAAACAAATTGCTATTCGCCTTCGACCGTCGTGTCGGAATTCTTCACGCCCGAGACGCAGTACGCGCTCGACGACTTCGTCGAGCGAGCCCGACGCGCACTGGGTATCGCGTCCGATCGCGTCCGCGAGAAATACGGATTCGCGTGCTCGGCCGCGATGGACGAGCTGGCACGGATCGAAGCGAACGCGGAACGATTTGCGCCGCAGGGCGACGCGACCGTGACCGTCATCGAACTCGTTTGAGGCGTACGGCACGCAGGAATCCACTGTCTTCTTCAACACACATTCAGGACTGCATCATGTCAAGCGAACCCGTTGTTTCATCCAGCCTCCCGGATTCAGATTCCCATCTGCGCGTAGCCGTCATCGGCGGCGGGCAGGCGGGGTTGTCGATCAGCTACTACCTGAAGCAGGCAGGTATCGATCATCTCGTATTCGAAAAGGAGACCGTGACGCACACGTGGCGCAAGCAGCGCTGGGACGCGTTCTGTCTCGTGACGCCGAACTGGCAGTGCGCGCTGCCGGGCTATCCGTATCGCGGTGCCGATCCGCACGGCTTCATGACGAGGGACGAGATCGTCGAGTATCTCGACGGATTCATCCGCAGCGTCGATGCACCGGTGCTGGAAAATACCGCCGTCGAGCGTGTGACGCGCGACGCGGACGGACGCTATCGCATCGCGACGTCGCGCGGCGCGTACACGGCGGATCAGGTCGTCGTTGCATCGGGCGGCTACCATCGGCCGATCGTGCCGCGGATGGCCGAGCGGTTGCCGGCAACGATCGTGCAGATCCAGTCGTCGGAATACCGGAATCCGGCCGCATTGCCGGACGGGCCGGTTCTCGTGGTCGGATCGGGGCAGTCGGGCGCGCAGATCGCGGAAGACCTCCACCTCGCCGGGCGCAAGGTGTTCCTCGCGGTGGGCGATGCACCGCGCTGTGCGCGTTTCTACCGGGGCAGGGACGTCGTCGACTGGCTTGCCGACATGCAGTACTACGACATGCCGGTCGATGCACATCCGCTGCGCGAAGGCGTGCGCGACAATACCAACCACTATGTGACCGGCCGCGATGGCGGGCGCGATATCGATCTGCGCCGCTTTGCGGCCGAAGGGATGGAACTGTACGGCCGGCTGGAGGATTTCGCAGGCGGGCAGTTGCGCTTCTCCGCGAATCTGTCGGCGCAGCTCGACAGCGCCGACGATACGTACAACCGGATCAATGCCGGCATCGATGCCCATATCGAGAAGAACGGGATCGCGGCGCCGCCGGCGACGCGCTACGAGCCCGTGTGGCGTCCGGCCGGTGAGCGCACGGCGCTCGATCTCGCGGCCAGCGGCATCGCATCGGTCGTCTGGTGCATCGGCTTCACCCCGGATTTCAGCTGGCTGGATGCGCCGGTATTCAACGGCCGCGGTTATCCCGCGCACCGGCGCGGTGTGACGCCGGTTCCGGGGCTCTACTTCGTCGGGCTGCCCTGGCTATATACGTGGGGTTCCGGGCGATTCTCCGGGGTGGCGCGCGATGCCGCCCATATCGTCGACCAGATCCAGGCCGGGACGACGGCCGCGCGGCGCTCGGCCGAAAGCCTGGCCGCCTGACGCCGATGCATACCGCCATCCATCGCTATCGGGCCGGCATGCCGCAACTCGCGCACACGGGGCTCGCGGAGAACTGGCTGCTCAAGGAGTGCGGGCAGCGTCACTGGGACGCGCTGGCCGCGCGCGGCGGCCGCGACGTCCCCGAGTTCTTCGACGACGAGGGGCGGCGTGCCTATGCGTCGTTCGTTGCAGTGCACGTCGACATGAACCGCCGTCACGTGATTCGCGAGAACGACACGTTCGCGCTTCATGTCGCGCTTCGCAGGGTCGGCCCGATTCGCCATTTCAGCGAGCAACGGATCCGGCACGGCGACGACGAAGCCGGTATCGTGCGGATGATGTCGACGTTCGTGACGCGCGAACACGCCGGCAGCAACCGCTCGGTGGCGAAGGCGCGCATGACCGGCATCGACGGCCGCACCGGACCCGTCCCGGCCGATGCGCTGGCGATGGCGGAACGTGCGAAGAAGTTGCGCGTGCGGGATGCGTCGATCGTGCCGGCGCTCGCAGGCCTCGCGGAGGGCAACGGCGCAAGCGTCTCGTTTCTGCCGTGCCCGAACATGGATTTCAATGGCGCGGACCTGCTTTACTTCGCCAGCTTCCAGGCATTCGTCGACCGCGCGGAATGGCAGCATTACCGCTTCGAGCAAGCCCCCGTGCTGGCGGCGCGTCAACTGTACTTTCACGGAAATCTCGACATCGGCGATTCGTTGACCGTGCGTTTCGCGCGTGCTCGATCCGATGCAGATGGCCTGTTGCACTGGAGCGAAATCGTGCGCGACGACGACGGGACGAAGATTGCCGATGTGATCACGCAAAAGCGCTGGAGTCGGGCATGAACGAAGCGGCATGCATGGAGCCGGGCACCGGCGTGGAGAACGTCACTCGGAACGATCGAGGCGCGCGCGCGGTGCCGCTGCGGAAACTCTATACGCGCAGCGATCTCGACGCCGTCGCGCATCTCGACGGCATGCCCGGAGCGTGGCCCTATGTGCGCGGGCCGTACGCGTCGATGTATACCGATCGCCCATGGACGATCCGGCAATACACGGGGCATGCCGACGCCGCGGATTCCAATCTCGCGTTTCGCACGGCACTCGAGCAGGGCGCGCAGGGTTTGTCCGTGGCATTCGACCTGGCAACGCAGCGGGGCTACGACTCGGACTGTGCCGAGGCGCGGGCCGACGTCGGCGTGGCCGGCGTCGCGATCGATACGGTCGAGGACATGGTGCGGTTGTTCGACGGCATTGCGCTCGACGCGACGACCGTGTCGATGACGATGAATGGCGCGGTCCTGCCGATCATGGCGGCGTTTGTCGTGGCCGCCGAGGAGCAGGGCGTGCCGCCCGAGCGGATCGGCGGGACGATTCAGAACGACATCCTGAAGGAGTACATGGTCCGCAATACGTGGATCTTCGAGCCGGAGCCGTCGATGCGGATCGTCGCCGATGTGGCGTTGTGGCTCGCGCGGCATGCGCCGCGCTTCAATGCGCTGTCGGTGTCGGGATATCACTTCCAGGAAGCCGGCGCCGATGCCGTGCTCGAGCTCGCGCTGACGCTGTCGAACGCCCGCGCGTACGTCGACACGCTGGCCGCACGCGGCATGCCTGCCGATGAAGGCTGCTCCCGTTTGAGCTTTTTCTTCGGCGTCGGCAGCGATTTCTATACGGAAATCGCCAAGCTGCGCGCGGCGCGCCTCCTGTGGGCGGAGATCGCACACGCGTGCGGCGCGCGTTCGCCCCGGGCGTGCGCACTGCGCATGCACTGCCAGACGTCGGGCTGGTCGTTGACGGCACAGGAGCCGGAAAACAACATCGTTCGCGTGACGGCGCAGGCAATGGCCGCGGCGTTCGGCGGCACGCAGTCGCTGCACACGAATGCGTACGATGAAGCGCTTGCACTGCCTTCCGCGGCGGCGGCGCGCCTCGCGCGCAATACGCAGCTGATTCTGCAGCATGAAACGGGACTGTGCGACACGGTCGATCCGTGGGCCGGCTCGTACATGATGGAGTCGCTGACGGACGACATCGCGACACGCGTGCGCGCCGAGCTGACCGCCATCGACGCGCAGGGCGGCGTGATCGCCGCGATCGAGTCCGGCTGGGTCAAGCGGCGCTTGCTGCGCGCCGCGGCCGCGACGCAGGCGCAGGTCGATTCCGGGTGTCGAACCGTGGTTGGCGTGAACCGTTTCGTCGCGGACGAACCGACTGGCGAATTCATGGTGTGCGAGATCGACGGCCGTCACGTGCGTGCCGGGCAGGCGCGGCGAATCGCAGCCGTCAAGGCCGCGCGCGATCCGGCGCGGGTTGCGACGGCGTTGCAGCGGCTGGCCGATGCCGCGCGCGACGGCACCGGAAACCTGCTGGCACTGGCGATCGACTGCATGCGGGCACGTGCGACCGTCGGGGAGTGTACGCGCGCGCTGGAATCGGTATGGCCGCGGCATGTCGTGGCGGTGGAAGCGGACGGCGAGGGCGTCTACGGCGAACATCGGCGAGGCGACGCTGCATGGCGGGCGGCGAAGGACTGCGTCGACCGGCTGGCGCAACGCGTGGGACGCAGGCCGCGCATCATGATCGCCAAGCTCGGCCAGGACGGACACGACCGCGGTGCGGCCGTCGTCGCAGCTGCGCTCGAGGACGCCGGATTCGACGTCCTGCGCCTGCCGCTGTTTCAGCAGCCGGCATGTGTGGCGGCAGCCGCGCACGCATATGGCGCCGACATCGTGGGCATTTCGTCGTTGTCGGGTGCCCACCTCGAACTGGTCGAAGGGCTAGTCCACGCACTGGCGTCGTATGACGCCGCGATTCAGGTGGTGTTGGGCGGAATCTTTCCCGTGGCGGATGCGCGACACCTGAAGATGAAGGGTGTCGCGGCGACGTTCGGGCCCGGCACACCGATCGACGCTATCGCCGAAGCGCTGTGCGCATGTGTCGAGCGGGCTCGGTGTGGACACCTGGCGGCGGGCGCCAGCTGACGCTTCCTCGTGCGCCGCAACAAGTCCGTGATGGAATGCGTGCGCGATTTCGGCGCGCAACTGCACACGGTATTGCTCGCCGGCGTCGTATGCGCGAGCAGCGATCTTTATCACCGCAGCAGATAAACGTATCCGAATGGCGCGACCGGGCTCTTGTCGAGCACGCTCAAGCGGAACGGCAACGCGGTCGAAACGGACGAATCGGAGTCTGAGCGGATGGCGTCGAACGTCATGATGAAGCGATCGGCGCGGGTCGAAACGGCCTGATCAACGGGTTTGGCATGCCGAATTATTTTGCGGCGCCGTTCGCACGGTCAAACAATCAAGAAGAATATCGAAAGCCGAAAATATTCGTTCCGGCCGACCGGGGGGCTTGCATTATGGTCGTTGACTGCGCGTCGCCTCGCGGCGTGCGCCCGGTGCCTGCCGGGCGATGCGGGGCCACGATGTCGACACGAAGTGTCAGATCGAACGGAATAAAGAGGAATGCAGATGAATAACAAAAGCGTACTGCGTGAGACGCGAACCCTCGCTACGCGCCATCGCGCGACGAACGGAGCCGCGTCATGAGCGGCGCACGTAGACGGTTGAAGACGCTCGTCGGCGCGGCGAGCGTGCTGTACGCACCCGGCGATGCGGATGTCGTACACGGTGTGCGACGTGCGGCGTCGCTCGCACGCAAGGCGGAAGCCGAGAAGATCACCGGCCTCTTTACCGCCGACCTGCTGCAGGCCGATTCGGCCGGCCTCGCCGGCACGACGGGCAGCCAGGAGCCGATCGTCGCGCTGGCGGCGCTGAGCCAGGCGACGTCGGCGATCGGCCTCGTCGCGACGGTGTCGACAACGTATCACCATCCGTACAACCTCGCGCGGCTGATCGGCACGCTCGACCACGTGAGCGGCGGCCGTGCTGCGTGGAACGCGGTGACGTCGTCGGTCGGCGAGGAGAATTTCGGCGATGCGGCGCTGCCCGACCCCGAACGGCGTTACGCACGTGCGGCCGAATTCGTCGAAGTCGTCAACGCGCTGTTTGACGCGAACGATCCGGGCGCGACGCGGCGCGGGCAGGGCGGTGGCATCTCGGTCGATCCGCGCAAGCTCGGCGCGATCGACTATCACGGCGAGCACTTCCAGGTGCAGGGGCCGCTGAACGTGCCGCCGTCGCCGCAGCGCCGGCCGGTGCTGTTTCAGGCGGGTCAATCGACCAGCGGCGTATCGCTCGGCGCGAGGTACGCGGAGGTTGTGTATACGTCGCAGCCGACGCACGAAGATGCGCGCGCATTCGTGGCCGAACTGCATCGGCAGGCCATCGCATTCGGCCGCGGCGACCGGCTGCCGCTCGTGATGAACTCGTTCCATTCGGTGATCGGCGAATCCGATGCCGACGTCGCGCGACGATTGCGCGACAAGCATGAACGTATCGATTACGAACAAGGCAGGCTGAAGCTCGCCGACATGCTCGGCGGCGTCGTCGACCTGCGCGACCTGCCGCTCGACCAGCCGTTGCCGGCGTCGCTGCTGCCGGCCATCGACAGCGTGCATCGCCGGCGCGGGCGGGTTGCGATCTTCGTCGGCTATGCGCGCCAGCGGCTGACGCTGCGCGAGCTGATCGTCCGCGCGCAGGAGACCGGTCACTGGTTCGTCGCCGGCACGCCGGAGCAACTCGCCGATGCGATCGAAGCGCGCTATCGCGCGGGGCTCGTCGACGTGCTGTCGCTGCACGGGCTCGGCCAGCCGGACCAGGAAGACCTGCTGCTCAACGGCTTGCTGCCCGAGTTGCGGCGTCGCGGCCTGCTCGATACCGACTACGTGGGCGGCGATTTCCGCGCGAATCTGGAGTTGCCGGCTTTGCGGCGCGAAACGGCGCTGGCGTGAGCGGCCGAACGGTGCACCGTGCTTCGCGTTCGGCGGTGCGCCGTTGCGCCATATCGCGCGATCAGATATCCATCGAAAAAATAACCATTTGGTACACGCTTGCGCGCGCTTTACAGTCTGGCCTCCTGCCGGCTGCAACGCCGGTCGTTTCGACGTTATTTCAGAAATTCGCCACATGAATCGTTTGATGCGTTCCAGGGTCCGCCGTGCCGCGGCCGCGCTGTTCGTACTCGGCCTCGTGCCGGCTTCCCATGCAGCCCAGCCGACGTTGCGCGTCGGCATCGACGCCGAGTCGTATCCGCCGTTCTTCTCGAAGGACGCGGCCGGCAAGTGGAAGGGCTGGGAAATCGACCTGCTCGATGCCGCTTGCGGCAAACTGAACGTGCGCTGCGAGCTCACCGACATTGCGTGGGACGGCCTGATTCCGGCATTGCAGAACCGCAAGATCGACGTGATCTGGTCGTCGATGACGATTACCGGCGAACGGCAGAAGGCGATCGATTTCAGCCGTGCCTATTACGAGTCGCCGACGGTGTTCGTCGGCGCGAAAAGCGACCGGCGCCGCGTCGATTGCGCGGTGCCCGCGAGCTTCAAGGGTCGCGTGATCGGCGTCGAGGCCGGCACGAATTTCTCGGCGTTCCTCGACTCCCGCTTCAAGCCGGACGCGCAGATCAAGGCCTTCGACAAGTTCGACAACGCGCTCGCGGATCTGGTGTCCGGCCGGGTCGACTACGTGCAGGAAGGCAAGGGGCTGTTTACGGCATTCCTCGCGTCGCGCGACGGCAAGGACTTCGAGGTCAAGGCGACCTGCGCGGACAATCCGGTGCTGGGCCTCGGCATCGGCGCGGGCGTGCGCCAGGGCGATGCGCTGCGCGGCAAGCTGTCGGCCGCGATCGCGCAACTGCAGCAGGACGGTACGTGGGATGCGATCACCGCCCGCTATCCGAACCTGAAGGGCACGATCGAGAAGGGCCGCTGACGCGATGGCCGCGGACGATTCGCTGCTCGCGTTGCTCGCATTCGGCGACGGCGGCTATGGCCGCGTGTTCGCGGGCGCGTTCGCGCTGACGTTCGGCGTCGCGGCAGCGTCGTTCGGCACCGGCGTGCTGCTCGGCATCGCCGGCGCACTCGGCAAGCTGTCGCGCCACGCGCTGCTCGCGTGGCTCGCGCGGCTCTACACGACGCTGGTGCGCGCGCTGCCCGAGCTGTTGTGCCTGCTGCTCGCGTTCTATGCGCTCGCGCCCGCCGTCGAGGCCGCGCTGCACCGCGGCGGCCTCGTGCCCGACGGCTTCGCGTTCCCGCCGTTCCTCGTCGCGGCGCTGTCGCTCGGGTTCATCCAGGGTGCGTATCTGACCGACATCTTCCGCGCAGCGCTCGTCAACGTGCCGGCCGGGCAGATCGAAGCCGCGCATGCGTACGGGATGACGCCGTGGCAGACGTTCGCGCGCATCCGGCTTCCGGCCGCCGCGCGGCTCGCGTTGCCGGGCACGGGCAACGTGTGGCTCAACGCGACCAAGGATGCGTCGTTCATCAGCGTGCTCGGCTCGTTCACGGATCTGCTGAAGGCGAGCCAGCTCGCGGCCGGCGCGACGCGCCACTACGTATTCTTCTATCTCGTCACGGCCGCGCTGTTCCTGTTGCTGAGCATCGCGTCGACGGGACTCTTCGCGGCGCTCGAGCGCCACGCGAACCGTGGCACGAGGCGCGCAACCGCATGATCTTCTCGCTGCCATTCCTGCTCGACACGGTGATGCCGAAGCTGCTCGCCGCGGTGCCGACGACGCTCGCGCTGACCCTCGTGTCGGGCGCGGCCAGCGTGCTGCTGGGCGTGCCGCTCGCGCTCGCCGCCGGCGCGCGCCATGCGCCGCTGCGCTGGTCCGCGCGCGGCTGGATCATGCTCATTCGCGGCACGCCGCTGCTCGTTCAGCTCTATTTGCTGTACTACGGATTCGGGCAAATCGTGCCGCGCGAATGGATGCGCGACAGCTGGGCATCGCCGCTGCTGCGCGACGCGTTCTGGTACGCGATCGTCGCGTTGAGCGTGAACGAGAGCGCGTATGTCGCGACGATCCTGCGCGGCGCGATCGCCGGTGTGCCGGCCGGCGAGATCGAAGCCGGGCACGCATACGGCATGACGCGCGCGCAGGTGCTGCGCCGCATCGTCGGCCCGCGCGCATGGCGGCTCGCGCTGCCCGCGCTCACCGGCGAGGCGATCCTGCTGCTGAAATCGACCGTCCTCGCGTCGACCGTGACCGTGTTCGATGTGATGGGAACGGCCAATACGCTGCGCTTCGAGACGTTGCGCGTGTACGAACCGCTGGCCGGTGCGGCGATCGTCTATGTGGTACTGGTCGCGCTGCTGATCATTCCCGCGGGCCGTTTCGAGCAGCACGTCAATCGCTACCTTACGCGCGCGCCGGACGAGCGCACGCCAGCACGGCGCCGCCGCCGCGCGTCGTCGGGTGCGCGGGCCGCGACCAACTGATTCCTTTCCTGATACCGATTTCTACGATGTCCGATCCTCGCCCGTTGCTGTTTTCCCTGTATGAACAAGCCAGTGTCGGTTGCGGTGGCGCACCAAGCCTGTGGACCCACCCCGCCGATGAACGGCTGCGCGCCAATACGCTCGCGTTCTGGTCGAACCTCGCTCGCACGGCCGAACAGGCCGACCTCGACATGCTGTTCTTCGCGGACGTGCTCGGCCTGTACGACGTCTATGGCGGGTCGGCCGATGCCGCGCTGCAGTGGGCGGTCGAGTCGCCCGCGAACGATCCGATGATGTTGATTCCGGCGCTTGTCGCGCAGACCGAGCGGCTCGCGTTCGGCGTGACCGCGAGCACGACCTACGAGCATCCGTTCGCGCTCGCACGCCGCTTCAGCACGCTCGATCATCTGAGCAACGGCCGGATCGGCTGGAACATCGTGACGTCCTACCTGACGAGCGCTGCGCGCAACTTCGGGCTCGAACGGATGATCGGCCATGATGAACGCTATGCGCGCGCGGAGGAATTCCTCGACGTCGTGTACAAGCTGTGGGAAGGGAGCTGGGCGGACGATGCGGTGGTCGCCGACAAGCAAGCGCCGCGCTATGCGCGCGGCGACCGCGTGCGGCCGATCTCGCACGAAGGCACGCACTATCGCGTGCAGGGGCCGCACGTCTGCGCGCCCTCGCCGCAGCGCTCGCCCGTGCTGATCCAGGCCGGCTGGTCCGGGCGGGGGCGCGAATTCGCGGCGAAGCACGCGGAGGTGGTGTTCGTCGCGAAGTCGAATCCGCACGAGATTCGTGCGGGCCTCGACGAGATTCGCCGGCTGGCGACGGAGCGCGGCCGCGCGGCGGACGATGTGAAGTCGCTGACCGTGCTGCGGATCGTGACCGCGCGTTCGTCGATCGACGCGAAGGAGAAATACCACACGCTGCAGCAGCACTACCACCAGCACGCGCAACTCGTCAGCTATGCGGGCGATACCGGCATCGACATCGACCGCTATGCGGACGACGAACCGCTGACCACGCACACGGAAGGGCTCACGTCCTATGTGGTGCGGCCCGACGGCAGCGGCAAGCCGCTCACAGCCGGTGACGTGCGGCGCAAGTTCGCGAGCGTCACGCGTGGCACCGACCTGATCCTCGTCGGGTCGCCCAGCGAGGTCGCCGATCAACTCGCCGAGCATGCGCGCCAGTCGACGACGAGCGGCTACATGCTCAATCCGCTGATCAGCCCGGGCACGCTCGACGATTTCGCCGAGCTGATCGTGCCGGAACTGAAAAAGCGCGGCCTGTACCGCACGACGGCGCCGGCCGGCACCTTCCGCTCGCGGCTGAGCGGCCGCGACCGCCTGCCGGACACCGCGTATGGCGCGTCGTTTCGGCAATCCGCCATCCCCATCTGACGGACGGTGACGCGCCGGTCGTTACGGACCGACTATCAGGGGAGGGGCGCGATGTGAACCACGACGTGCCGTTCCGGTTGTAACCGCGCCGTGCCCGCCATTGGAAGCGTCTGGAACGTCTCGACGTCGCGCTTCAACTTGTCGGGCTTCGTGGGCAGCTTGCTGTTCTGCCCGCGATTCGCGCGGATCTTTACCGTCGTCGACCAACGTCTTGAGCCGGGTGGCTTCGGTGCGTGCCCCGGCCCAAATCCCGGGTCCGGATATTCCCGATGGTCGGGCGAACCGTTTTGCCGAACAGACGCGACTCGAAGATGCAGGATCGTGCACGTGCGGCCGTGACGCGAAGTCCGGGGCCGGGTGCTTTCGCATCCGGCGAGTCGGCGCCGAGGTGCGAGACGGGCATCTGCTTCAGGTAGCGATGCGGCCCGCGCTGAAAAGCCTGGATATCAGATCGACCTGATCCAGTTGTTCGATCCACCATCTCGACGCACGCCCTGTCTTATCCTCGCGCCAGCCGAGGTAGCAGTTCGTGTGCGACCGCACGCCTGTTACCTGGCACTCCACGAGCTTGCCCTGGCGTATCAACTCCTCGGCGACGGGCGCGGGCAGCATGCCGACGGCCATGCCTTCGCAAAGGAGGTCGATTTTGGCGGCCAGGTTCGGTACGACGATGACCGGTTGTCCGTCACGAATGGCCACCGATCTCGGCTCGAGGTCACGCGACGTATCGCTGATGATGACGCCGCGGTGACTTGAAATTGTGCCGCTGTCGAGTGGCTTTTCGTTCACGGCAAGCGGATGATCAGGCGCCACGACGAAAGCGTGACGTAACAGGCCGATGGGCCTTGCTGCAATGTTGGGCGCGTGTGGCGGCTCTCCCGCGGCGCCAATCGCGATATCCGCACGCCCCGTCACGAGCGCGTCCCATACGCCGCCGAGCACTTCGGTCGATAAACGGAGCCGTGTCGTCATATTCAGTTCGTAGAAAGCACGCACGTACGGCCATAACGAAGGCAACGGAAGTATTTCGTCGACGCACAGCCTGAGCTCAGCCTCCCAACCCGCATGGACGCTTCGAACCTTGCTCTCCAGATTCTGCCCGGCTCGCAGCAAACGACGACCGTCCTCGACGAGCAGTTGCCCAGCCTCCGTCAGCTGCGCACGCCGGCCGTTGCGATCAAACAGCGCGACGCCAAGATCAGCCTCTGTCTTTTTCACCAGGTAAGTCAGTGCAGACGGTACGCGATGAAGCAGCGAGGCCGCTTCCGCGAACGTGCCGGTCCGGTCTATGGCATCGAGCACTTCGAGAACTTCAAATGACAATTTCAAAGCGATGACCTGTTAGATACGCCTCTGATGATCGACGCAGGGCTTGGGATGCCGCTTGGTCGAGACTTCCCGCGCGGCTGCGGCTACTTGGCACGCTCGCCGTCGTGGCGCAGGCGGCTGCGGGGGGCGCCATTTTGGCAGCCGCCAAGACGCTTTGCCACTGGTTCCTCAAATCACGCACGTCAGCCTGGCTGGACTTTGGGGGCATCGATACGAGGTGTTCAGGGACGAAAACGTCGGGCACAAGTCTATCAATGCCGGAGGTCAATCCGTTCGGATTCGAAGGGCGGTAGCAGCGTGGCGAACGTCTGGCGCTATTCGGCCAGTTATGGACATCCGCCATTGCGCTCCACATCGCCGACAATTCGACCCGCAACGAACACCATTCGTGACAGTTTTGGGCAGTCTCGCCCGCGATTGCGATTTATTATTTCTGGGGCCGAGTTAGAGTCATACCGTTTCACGGCAAAAGACACAGTCACTTCACCAAGAGAGTTCCGAGATGGCTTTGTATGACAATTTTTCCGAATGGCAGCATGCAGCGCCTTCTCAAAGAGAGCGCGCATCGTACGAACTTGCACAAGTGTTGCCCACTGGGTTTGCTTTCGACGCGGTTCGCTCATTCGAGCTCGCGGGCCGACAATGTGAAATAGCTCAGTTCACTCTAGGGGCAGCACGTTTCTCGCTAATTCCGGGCAACACCGTCCAATTAGGCTTTGATGTAGCCAATTGGACACCGACACCCGACATGATCGAAAGCTGGCGGGATACCGCTCGGGAGTACGGCATCGAAGAATCGTTGCACGATTATGTCGACGCCCGTACCAGCGAGATCAGGATCGCAACAGTGGCTCCGCTACTGGTCGAAAATCAATACGCGGAGGTGGGCTGGCGGCAGATCGATTCCTCAGATGCAGAAGTGCAGGCGCTGTTGCAGCAGCATCCGCGCGGCGTGACCAGCTTCGGTGACGTCACCACCCGTGTGACAGTCACCGATAGCGGTCACATCATCGCTGAGCGGGCCGATGAGAACGACCTGTCACATGCGGCAATTGCGACGAACTTCATCGAAGCGGGATTCCGTCTGCCGACTCCGGACGAATGGGAATATCTCTGCGGTACTGGCGCGACCACGCTGTTTCGGTGGGGCGATCATGTGCCCTGCGATCGCTATCCAACCGACATCAGCCCCGAGGAAGCCACGTGGCGACGCCAGTGGGCTCTCTCCTCCGGCCAGCTTGAACGGCCGGAGGCTGGCTTTCGTCGTGACTGGGAATTCCATCGCGTCGCGAACGCATTCGGTCTGCACATTGCCTCCGATCCGTACAAGATGGAGTTGACGACCCAGGCGGGACTGACGTTCGGCGGCGACGGTGGGGGCGCCATCTGCGGCGGAGCAGGCTTTCTGTCAGGCTGGCTACCGCTGGCAAGTGCATGGAACGATCCCGATGTCTGTCAACATGCACCTGATGTGGAAATTTCGCTTGGTTATACCGTTGCCCGGCGCGTTTTGCCTTTGACATGAATCCCGCTTGGGCATTTGGCAATGCAGCATGCGTCTGGATAAAGCGTACGTGCGCTGAGTGGGCAAATAGAAAGTTGAAGCTTTAAGCCGCGATTCGAATGGCTGCTTTGTGGCGGCAGGGCATACGGAGCATCGTGTCGAGCTGGCGATCGCAAACGGCTCGTCGCACCGGCGTCCGCCGGTTTGCAGCGTGGCGGCGAGCAGCGACCCGCGCAGGCGGGTCACGCTTCTGGAAGTGTGGGCATCGTCGTTTCGTTTCAGCGACTGCAGTCGTCACGCTTCGATTTCACGCGGCAACCCACTGAACTGCGGGCGATCCGGAACGACCGTCACATTTCTGTTTGTCGATGTCGACCGTACGCCCGCGGTTTCGCGAACCTGCGTCAGCGCATGCCGCCACTGGCGACGATGTGCTCGCCCGTCAGCCACTTTGCGTCGTCGGAGGCGAGGAAAACCGCAATCGATGCGACGTCGTCCGGTCTGCCCACGCGCCCGAGCGGCGTCTGGCTGACCGCCGAATGCTCGAATTCCGACCCGATCACCCCGGCGCTTTGCGCGCCTTCGGTCACGATCACGCCCGGATTGATCGTGTTCACGCGAATACCGCGCGGCCCGAGTTCACGTGCGAGCGCGCCGGTGATGGAATCCACCGCGCCTTTCGTGCCGCTGTAGACGGCGGTCGTCGCCGGTGTGAGCGTCGAGACGACCGAGCTGACATTGATGATGCTGGCGCCTTCGCTGAGGTGCTGGACGGCGGCCTGTGTCGTGAGCAGGACCCCGAGCACGTTGATGTCGAACTGCCTGCGGTATTGCGCTTCCGTGAACGCTTCGATCGGTGCGAACTCGTAGACGCCCGAGTTGTTGACGAGGATGTCGAGGCGGCCATACGTTTCGATCGCCGCATCGACGATGCCTTTCGCGTCGGCCGCCTTCGACACGTCGCCGCCCACGGCAACGGCTTTCCCACCGGCCGTGGTGATGGCGGACACGACGTCGTCCGCGCCGGCCTTGCTGCTTGCGTAGTTCACGACGACCGACGCGCCCTCTGCCGCGAGCGCCTTGGCGATGGCGGCGCCGATACCCTTCGATGCACCGGTTACAACGGCCACTTTCCCTGCAAGCTTGCCCATGATGTTCACCTCAGTGTGAATGATTCCGTTGATGGACACCGGCCTGCCGTCTCGCACGATGCGATCGCCGGTGTTTTCTGCCTATGCGGACCAGCATGCGGTCGCGATCGGTTGGCGCGGCGCGACTGGCCGGGCATCGATGCGCGGGACACCGCATCGTCAACCCGGCCATGCCGAGTTGCGGATGACGGAACAGAAATTCCCCCGATGAAAATGAGGCTCCTTGTCGGCGATCACGTCGGCTTTCACGTTGCCGAACGTGGTCTCCGGTTTGTGCTTGATGCCGTTGTAGAACGCCTGAATGATCTCTTCCTTGAAGTGCGGCGGACGCGGATGCGCACGCGTCACGGCTTCGCGTTCCTCGTGCGAGAACGCGTGGTATGAAAGTCCGAGCACATCCATCTCGACCCCGGCGGTTACCAGTGCAACGACCGGGTGCATATGGCGCGGAATGCCCGGCGTGGTATGCAGCGCAATGGCCGTCCAGACGAGATCGATGTCGGCCGCGGTGATGCCCCGGCCCGAGAGAAACTCGCGGGCCGCATTGGCTCCGTCGACTTCGAAGCGTTCGGTGGCGCTGCTGTACGCGCCGGTGAGGCCGATGTCATGGAACATGGCGCCCGCGTACAACAGTTCCGGATCGAATTTCAGGCCGCGGCGCGCGCCCTCCAGGGCGCCGAACAAATAGACGCGGCTCGAATGATGAAAGAGCAGCGGGGTGGACGTGTCGCGCACGAACTCGGTAATTTCCCGCGCAAGCTGACTGTCGGGCACGGCGACATCCTGAATGACCTGCGACATGACGGTTCTCCATCGAAATGTGAGCGGATGCCGGCGTCGTGGCGGACGCCGCACGCGAATGGCCGGCTACTTCGTCGCAGTCGTTGCCCCGATTCTTGCCAGCGCCTCGCGAACGCCCGCGCCGTACTCGGGGTCGGCCTTCGCGCAATTGACGATGTGGCGCTCCTGGATATGCGCGTGGACGGAGGCCATCTGGCGAGCGGTGTTATCGAACAGCAATTGTTGTTGCGCCTGGCTCATCAGGCGAAACAGATTTCCGGGCTGCGCGAAGTGATCGACGTCCACGCGGTGGTCCCAATGTGCGGCGTCGCCTTCGATCCGCAGCGGCGGCTCGTGAAGATCGGGCCGCACTTCCCACTCGCCGGAACTGTTCGGGTAGTAGGACGGTGTGCCGCCGAGGTTGTCGTCGGTGCGCATGGCGCCGTCGCGGTGGTAGCTGTGGAAGGGGCACTTCGGCGCATTGACGGGAATGTGATTGAAGTTCACGCCCAGCCGATAACGTTGCGTGTCGCCATAAGAGAACAGCCGCGCCTGCAGCATCTTGTCCGGCGAAAAGCCGATGCCGGGCACGACGTTCGCGGGCGAGAACGCCGCCTGCTCGACCTCGGCGAAATAATTGCCCGGGTTGCGGTTCAATTCGAGCACGCCTGCCTCGATCAACGGGAAATCGCTTTTCGGCCAGACCTTGGTCAGGTCGAACGGGTTGAACGGCAGCGCCCTGGCTTCATCGTCGTTCATCACCTGAATGAAGAGGGTCCAGCGCGGGAAGTCGCCGCGTTCGATGCTTTCGTAAAGGTCGCGGCCATGCGTTTCGCGATCCTTGCCCACGAGCTGTTCGGCTTCGCCGTCGGTCAGATTCGCGATGCCTTGCTGTGTACGGAAGTGGAATTTCACCCACGTTCGCCGGTTGTCGGCATCGACGAGGCTGAACGTATGGCTGCCGAATCCATGCATGTGGCGATAGGTGCGCGGGATACCCCTGTCGCTCATGACGATCGTGACCTGGTGAAGCGCTTCCGGCAGGAGCGTCCAGAAGTCCCAGTTGCTGTTTGCGCTGCGCAGTCCCGTGCGCGGGTCGCGCTTGATCGCGTGGTTGAGATCGGGAAAACGCAGCGGGTCACGGAAAAAGAACACGGGCGTGTTGTTGCCCACGATGTCCCAGTTTCCTTCTTCCGTATAGAACTTCACCGCGAAGCCGCGGATGTCGCGCTCGGCATCCGCGGCGCCGCGCTCGCCGGCGACGGTCGAGAAGCGCATGAATACCGGCGTTGCCTTGCCGACTTCCGAAAAGAGTTTTGCCTTGGTGTAGCGCGAGATGTCGTGCGTCACCGTGAATACGCCGTGCGCGCCCGATCCTTTGGCGTGCATGCGTCGTTCGGGAATGACCTCGCGGTCGAAGTGCGCGAGTTTCTCGATCAGCCAGATATCCTGCAGCAGCGCGGGACCGCGCGGGCCGGCCGTTTCGATGTTCAGATTGTCGGTGACGGGCGCACCCGTTGCGTGATCAAGACGCGTAGACGTATCGCGATTCTTCATGCGTCGACTCCAGGAGGGTTGGGCGGACCGGCGCAGCGCCATGCCGTTTCGGGGCGGGCGGCCGCGCGGGGCTTTACGGGAAAACCTACGTGCTGTCTCGGCAGGTGCGCCGAAATGAAACGGCCGGACCGCGATGGCCACCCGATCAACGAGTGACGAGCCACGGAGGCATCGGCGATTCGATGTGAGAGAAGCGTACCTGCGGGGTGCCCGCGCGATCTTGTATAAAACAACGATTCGTTGGACGATTCGCGGACGACCGTCGAATACCGGGGGCAGTGGCTGAATTCGGATCGGGAGGCGGGGGGGCGTGGTGAGTCGACGCGTATCGAGCGGGCGCACGCGCGCCGCTCACGACGTTTGCATTTGTCCGGTGCTATCGGTTCCGCTGCGCCCAGTCTTTCGGCCCGCATCCCTCGAGACGCGAGAACACGCGCGAAAAATGACTCTGGTCGAAAAATCCGCAGTCCGATGCGATGCTGGCCAGGCTCGCATCGGTTTCCCGCAACAGCGATTTCGCGCGCTCGATACGGCGCTTGAGCAGCCACTGATGGGGCGTGCTGCCGGTGGTCTGCTTGAAGGCTTCGCCGAAGTAGCTGGTGGAGAGATTGCACTCGCGCGCGAGATCGGCGATCGACGGATTGTCGTGCAGGTGGGACGCGAAATAATCCTCGATGCGCCGCATCTGCCACGGAGCGAGTCCGGAGCGGCGTGGCCGGAGTGCCGGATCGGCTCGGCCATAGCGTGTGACCACGTGTTCGCAAAACGCCAGCGCGAGGTAATCGATGAACAGCGCACTCGTCTGGTCGGGCTGCTGCAGGACCGCCTGCAGCGTATGCGACAGACTGAACAGCACCGGGTCGCTGGCGCCGAGATGCGGCTGCACGAGCCCGCCTATGCGCCGGCGCCTTTTTTGATCGGTGAACTCCTCGATCGCGCCCTGGGCCAGATAGAGCCGCATGGTATCGAACGGCATGTCGAGACGGCGCGTCGGGCTCGCGCGCAGGTCGAGCAGATAACAACTGCCCGGACTGCACGATGCGGAAGCATCGAGGTTGCCGCTCGAATAACGGAGGCCGGGATCGGGGCCGAGTATCAGCGGCATCTGGAAGACAAAGGCTTCTTCCGGCTGCGGCGTGAGCGAGCGCCCCGGTTGGGGCCGCGGGTTGATCAACCGGGTGAACGAGATCGGTTGCCCGTGGGAGAAAACGCCGGCCCGTACGGTGGGCGCATCTCGCAGGAGAAACCGTCTGGCGAGCGTGTCGTCTGCAACGGGTTGCCCGAAATCGACAGGATCCTTGTCGTTCATTCTTCGCGCCCTGGAGTGCGCCCGTACGGGCATTGCGTGCCTTTACCCGACGGCGGGTTCAAACGAAATCAGGCCCAATTTAGCGCAATTCGATGACGGCCGCGCGATGGGTGCTGTGACGCGCGAGACGCTGCTCGATTGCGGGCGCGACGCGCACGGCAATGGTGCGGTTCGCACTCGCGCGAACCCGGAAAGTGCGCGGGTTTCGTCGCGCGCGCCAATGCTGGGCGGCTTCGTCAGCGTGAAGTCAGCGATGTCTGCCCGACGTGCGCTGCCGGATCCCAGCCGCCGCCGAGCGCCTTGAACGTCGAGATCGCCGCACGTGCGGATTCCGTTTGTGCTTGCGCACGCGCGTCGGCGGCCTGGAGCAGCGTCTCGTTGGCGTGCAATACGTCGATGAAACTCGCCGCACCGCTGCGGTACGCGGTCATCGACGCATCCTTGGCGCGGGAAAACGACGACTCGGCATGCGACAGCGTGGCCGCCTGCGCCTGTCGGTTCACCAATGACGAGAGCGAGTTTTCGACGTCCTCGGACGCGCGGAGCACGGCCTGCCGATAGGCCGCGAGCGCTTGCGCGTCGGCGCCTTTCGCCGCTTCGACATCGGCGCCGATGCGTGCGAAATCGAACAGGCGCCAGCGCAGCCCGACGAGGCCGGCCGCCTGGTTGGCGCCGCCCGAGAACAACGTGCCGGTGGCGGCGGCGGTCGCGCTGCCGAGGAAGGCGTTCAGCGAGACCGTCGGGTAGTACTCGCCGATCGCGGCGCCAATGCGCGCATTGGCCGCGGCGAGGTGACGTTCGGCGGCGATCAGGTCGGGACGTCTTTGCAGCAGATCGGCCGGCGTGCCCATTTCCGCGAGCGACGGCGCAACGGGGATCACGGACGGCGGGCTCAGCTCCGCGCGGTGCGTGCCGGGAGGGGAGCCGAGCATCACGTCGAGGGCGTTCGACGCTGCATCGAGCGCCGCGAGCAGGACGGGCACGCCGGCCTGAACCTGGTCGAGCGCGCCTTGCGCCTGCTGAACCTGATAGTCGGCCGCCGCACCCTTCGAATACAGGAGTTTCACGTCCGCGAGCAGCGCCTGCTGCGTCTGCACCTGCCGGGTCGCGATGTCCAGGCGAGTCTGAAGCCCCCGGATCGTCACGTAGATATCAGCGGTCTGGGCCGCGACGGCAAGGCGGGTGGCGACCGCCGCCGCCTGCGTCGCAGAGTAATCGGCGAGCGCGGCTTCACGCTGACGGCGCAGACCGCCAAAGATGTCGATCTCCCAACCGGCCTCCAGGTTGGTTTCGTACTCGGTGCCCCAGCGCGCGTAACCCGGCGTGGCATTGAGCAACTGCCCCAACGGCGTGTCGACGGACTGATAGGCACGGGCCGCCGACGCGGAAACCGAAGCCGACGGAAGGAGCGCCGCGTTGGCCGTGCCGAGGCGCGCACGCGCCTGAGTAATTTGCGCAACGGCCTGGGCCAGGTCCAGGTTCTGCGCCAGCGCCTGCGAAACGTAACGCGTGAGCAGCGGGTCGTTGAAGCTTTCCCACCACGCGGACAGATCGGCAACCGGAGCCTTTGCCGTGCCGGCGGGCGGCTGGGTCATGTAGTGCTGCGCCAGCGGCGCATCCGGGCGGTGGTAGTCGGGACCCACGGCGCACGCCGAAAGGGCGGCGACGCTGGTCAGGAGAACAAGTGAACGGTGCAGGGGCATGATCATTTCGGGAGCGCAACGGAGGGCGGATGGTGTGACCAATATACAATATGGTCACAAGTTGTCAACTCGCGAGTGAGGGGCTAAGCTTGAGACATGAACAAACCGACTCCCTCCGCCTCCCCGTCCCGCGGCCCCTCGGACCACGAAGTTCGCGCCCAGATCGTCGACGCCGCAACGGAATACTTCAGCCGCTACGGCTACGAAAAGACCACCGTTTCCGACCTCGCGAAGGAAATCGGGTTTTCAAAAGCCTATATCTACAAATTCTTCGATTCCAAACAGGCGATCGGTCAAGTCATCTGCGCGAATCGCCTCGCGGCGATGATCACCGCCGTCAGGGAAAACATCGACGGCGTACACAGTGCGACGGAAAAATTTCGCCGTATGTTCAAGACCTTGCTTTCATCCGGAAGCGAGCTCTTCTTCCAGGATCGCAAGCTTTACGACATCGCCGCCGTGTCGGCCGCATCACCGTGGCCATCGGTCCAGGGTTATGAGGACCAGATCCGGCAACTCGTCGCCGAGATCCTGCGGCTCGGGCGCGAAACCGGCGAATTCGAACGCAAGACCCCGCAGGACGAGGCGGTGAACGCGATCTTCCTGGTGATGAAGCCCTATTTCAATCCGCTGCTGCTCCAGTACAACCTCGAGGGTGCGGAAGAGGCGACGACCCAGCTTGCGAACCTGGTCCTCAGAAGTCTCGCTCCATGAATCGTGTTGTGACTGTTGACTGAATTGGTCACTGGTATCAGAATGAGGGCTCCTGTTCTTTGCGAGAGGGGACCTCATGTTCCGGCGCCATCATTTTGTCTACACATTGGGCGTGGCTTCGCTTGCGCTCGCGGCATGCGGCGAGCATCCGGCCGCCGATCCGCGTACCGAGGCGCCACTTGTACGTATGAGCGCCGTTCACGGCGCGGCAGGGGCGAGCCGGTCGTTTTCGGGTGTCGTGGGCGCCCGCGTTCAGAGCGATCTCGGTTTCCGGGTTCAGGGCAAGGTCATCGAGCGGCTGGTCGACGCGGGCCAGACGGTCAAGCGCGGCCAGCCGCTGATGCGCATCGATCCGATCGACCTGGGGCTGCAGGCCCGTGCGCAGCAGAAGCTCGTGGATGCGGCGCAGGCGCGCGCGACGCAGACCGCCGCCGATGAGGCGCGCTATCGGGATCTCGTCGCGGCAGGCGCGGTCTCGGCGTCGACCTATGACCAGCTGAAGGCAGCCGCGGACTCCGCCAAGGCCCAGCTCGTCGCGGCGCAGGCGCAGGCCGTGCTCGCCAACAATGCGTCCGGCTACGCTGTCGTCATGGCGGACGCCGACGGCGTGGTGGTCGAGACGCTGGCGGAGCCCGGCCAGGTCGTCGCGCCGGGACAAATCGTCGTGCGGCTCGCGCATGCCGGCCCCCGCGAGGCCGTCGTCCAGCTTCCCGAGACGCTGCGTCCCGCATCCGGCTCGATCGCCGAGGCGACGCTGTACGGCGCGGCCCAGAAGCCTGTTCCCGCCGTCCTGCGTCAGCTCTCCGACTCCGCCGATCGGCTGACACGGACCTACGAGGCGCGGTACGTCCTCCAGGGCGCGCTGTCGAATGCGCCGCTCGGCGCGACCGTGACGCTCGATCTTGCCGGCGATGCCGGCCACGCACCCGCCGGCATGGTGGTCCCGGTCGGCGCCGTGTTCGATCCGGGCACGGGCACCGGGGTCTGGGCGGTCGACCGGGCCCAGTCGCGCGTGACCTGGCGCAAGGTGCGTGTCATCGCGTTGAGCGACGACAGTGCGACGGTGACGGGCGACCTTCGCGACGGCGACCAGGTCGTCGCGCTCGGAGCCCAGTTGTTGCACGACGGCGAGCATGTACGTCTCGCCAACGACAAGATGATCGCGGCATCCGTCTCCGCGCAAGGAGCGGCGCAATGAGCGGCTTCAACTTGTCGGCGCTCGCGGTGCGGGAGCGCTCGGTCACGCTGTTTCTGATCATCCTGATCTCGATCGCCGGCGTGGTTGCCTTCCTGAAACTGGGGCGGGCCGAAGATCCGCCCTTTACCGTCAAGTCGATGACGGTCATCACGGCATGGCCCGGCGCGACCGCGCAGGAAATGCAGGACCAGGTGGCCGAGCCGCTCGAAAAGCGCATGCAGGAACTGCGCTGGTACGACCGGACCGAGACCTATACGCGTCCGGGGCTGGCCTTCACCACGGTGACCTTGCTCGACAGTACGCCGCCCGCGGACGTGCCCGAGGAGTTCTATCAGGCACGCAAGAAGCTGCATGACGAAGCGGGCAACCTGCCGCCCGGCGTGATCGGCCCGCTCGTCAACGATGAGTACTCCGACGTAACGTTCGCGCTGTTCGCACTCAAGGCGAAAGGCGAGCCGCAACGAGTGCTGGTGCGCGACGCCGAAGGCTTGCGCCAGCGGCTTCTGCATGTGCCGGGCGTCAAGAAGGTGAACATCATCGGCGAGCAGGCGGAACGGATCTATGTCTCGTTTTCGCATGACCGCCTCGCGACGCTCGGCGTGACGCCCCAGGAGATCTTTGCCGCGTTGAACAACCAGAACGTTCTGACGCCGGCCGGTTCGATCGATACGGCGGGCGCGCAGGTATTCATTCGTGTCGAAGGCGCGTTCGACAAGCTGCAGACCATTCGTGACACGCCGATCGTCGTTCAGGGCCGCACGTTGAAGCTCTCCGACGTGGCGACCGTCGAACGCGGTTACGAAGACCCGGCCACGTTCCAGATTCGCAACAACGGCGAACCGGCGTTGCTGCTCGGCGTCGTGATGCGGGACGGCTGGAACGGGCTCAACCTCGGCAAGGCGCTCGACGCGGAGGTCGCATCGATCAATGCCGGGATGCCGCTGGGCATGAGCCTCACGAAGGTGACCGACCAGGCCGTCAATATCCATTCGGCCGTCGACGAATTCATGGTCAAGTTCTTCGTCGCGCTGCTCGTGGTGATGGTCGTGAGCTTCGCGAGCATGGGATGGCGCGTCGGCATCGTCGTGTCGGCGGCGGTGCCGCTGACGCTCGCGGGGGTCTTCGTCGTGATGGCCGCCACGGGCAAGAGCTTCGACCGCATCACGCTCGGTTCGCTGATTCTCGCGCTGGGCCTGCTCGTCGACGACGCGATCATCGCCATCGAAATGATGGTCGTGAAAATGGAGGAGGGCTACAACCGCGTCCAGGCGTCGGCTTACGCGTGGAGCCATACGGCCGCGCCGATGCTGTCGGGCACGCTGGTCACGGCGGTCGGTTTCATGCCGAACGGCTTCGCGCGCTCGACGGCCGGCGAATACACGAGCAACATGTTCTGGATCGTCGGCATCGCGCTGATCACGTCGTGGGTCGTGGCCGTCGTCTTCACACCGTACCTCGGCGTCAAGCTGTTACCCGACATTGCCGTGATCGAAGGCGGCCACGCAGCGATCTACAACACGCGGAACTACCAGCGCTTTCGCCGTTTCCTCGGGCGCGTGATCGGACGCAAGTGGATGGTCGCCGGGATCGTGGTGGCATCGTTCGTGATCGCCGTGATGGGCATGGGGCTGGTGAAGAAGCAGTTCTTCCCGACGTCCGATCGCCCGGAGGTGCTCGTCGAAGTGCAGATGCCCTACGGGACTTCGATCGAGCAGACCGCGTCGGCAACGGAAAAGGTCGAGGCTTGGCTTGCGAAGCAGCCGGAAGCGCAGATCGTGACCTCGTACATCGGGCAGGGCGCGCCGCGCTTCTATCTGGCCATGTCTCCGGAACTGCCGGATTCGTCCTTCTCGAAGATCGTGATCCGCACGAACGACGAGCACCAGCGGGAAGCGCTCAAGTTCCGTCTGCGCAAGGTCGTCGCCGAAGGTCTGGTGCCCGGCGCGCAGGTTCGCGTCACGCAGCTGGTGTTCGGCCCTTACTCGCCTTACCCCGTCGCGTTCAGGGTCATGGGCCCGGACGCGGGGACGTTGCGCACCATCGCCGCGCAGGTCGAGCGGAACATGAACGCCAGCCCGATGATGCGAACGGTGAACGCCGACTGGGGGCCGCGCGTTCCCACCGTGCATTTCACGCTCGATCAAACGCGTCTCGGGTCGTTCGGGCTGACGTCCAGCTCGGTCGCGCAGCAACTGCAATTCCTGCTGACCGGCATTCCCGTCACGCACGTGCGCGAGGACATTCGTTCGGTGGAACTGGTCGCGCGTTCGGCGGGAGACACCCGGCTCGACCCGCAACGGATCGAGGGATTCACGCTGATCGGTAACGCAGGGCAGCGGGTGCCGCTCTCGCAGGTCGGCAAGGTCGACATCCGCATGGAGGATCCGATCCTGCGCCGTCGCGATCGAACGCCGACGATCACCGTGCGCGGCGATATCGCTGAAGGATTGCAACCGCCCGACGTATCGACCGCGATGCTCGCGCAATTGCAACCGATCATCGCGAAGCTGCCGGGCGGCTACCGGATCGAGGAGGCTGGCTCCATCGAGGAGGCCAACAAGGCGACCCATGCGCTCGCGCCGCTGTTCCCGATCATGATTGCGCTGACGCTGCTCATCATCATTTTCCAGACGCGCTCGATTGCCGCGACCATGATGGTGTTCGCGACCAGCCCGCTGGGTTTGATCGGCGTGGTGCCGACACTCCTGCTGTTCAATCAGCCCTTCGGCATCAACGCATTGGTGGGGCTCATTGCGCTCTCCGGCATCCTGATGCGAAACACGCTGATCCTGATCGGCCAGATCGAAGAGAACACGCGTGCGGGCATGGCGCCGTTCGATGCGGTAGTGGAGGCCACCCTGCAGCGCTCGAGGCCCGTGATCCTGACGGCGGTTGCCGCGATGCTGGCGTTCATTCCACTGACCCATTCCGTGTTCTGGGGCACGCTGGCTTATACGCTGATCGGAGGAACGTTCGCCGGAACGATTCTTACGTTGGTGTTTTTGCCGGCCATGTACTCGATCTGGTTCAAGATCCGGCCTGGGGCAGGGGAAAGTCACTCTGCGCTCGAACCCAGCGTCAGCGTGACTACGTAGACATGTGCGCCCCGGGCGATGATGGTCTTGCCCGGGGCCGTCGATGTGAAGCAGCAACACGACGCGTCCGGCCGGAAAGCAACTTCGCGCAATGGCCACGATTCATTTTTCCGGGCAATGGCGCATGCTTCGCGCGCCGCTTGGCGCGAAATGCCGTGCACGAACAATGTGACCTGCGGCGGAATTCCGTGATCAATCAGGCAGTGAGTTTCGCGTCGATATTGCCGGAATCCAGCCACGCTCGACGGACCGTGGCCGGAGGTCGGTAGCGATGAGCGCTGTGGGGCCGGCGTCCGATGAGCACCTTGGCCTCGGCGCGACTGCGAAACCGTTCGCGGTTTGGCAATTCGGCTCGCAGTTTGCCGTTGAGGATTTCGACGAATCCGTTTCGAAGAACCGGTCCGGATCCGGATGTTTGAAGGCGGGTGACTTTTGAAGAAGTCAGACTATTCCGTGGGCGCAGGGTCACCATGCGTCGCGCGACGCATTCGTCGCGCGGCGGCCCCTAGAAATCCGAACGCACGGTCAACATCACGTTGCGCGCATCGCCGAATACGCTGTAGTAGGTGCTGGGCGGACGAATGTAGTACCTGCGATTGAACACGTTATTCAATTGCAAGGACGCCGTCACGTGCTTGTTGAAACGATATCCCGCTTGTGCGTCGAAAACCGCATAGGCACCCTGTTCGACGCCACGCGAAATCCGCGTTTGAGCGAGCATGCCGCCCCCGATCGAGAATCCGCGTAACGGGCCTTGCGAGAGCGTATATCGGGTCCACAGCTTGAACAAATGCTTCGGATCCGTGCCGTCGGTGAGATCGGGCGAGTCGTTCTCGTAGTGGGCGTTCAGATACGTGTAGCCAGCATAGAGATTCCAGTCCGGCGTCGGCTGGCCAGTGAGTTCGAGTTCGATACCCTGATTGCGTGCCTTGCCTGCGGCCACGTAATAGAACTGATGGGCAGGATCGGCAACGGCGCGGTTGTCGTCGTTGATGCGGAACAGCGCGGCGTTCGCATTCAGGCGGCCATCGAGCAGGCTGCTTTTTACGCCTACTTCGTACTGCTCACCCGAGCGCGGCGGCAGGCCCGGCCCCGAGTACGTGCCTTGTGTTTGCGCATCGAGGAAACGCGCATAGTTGGCATAGGCCGTCAGCGACGGCACGATGTCCCACAGCAAGCCGGCGGACGGCAGGAAGCGATGATTGACCTGTGCGTTGGTCGTCCAGTCCGCGACGCTCGGCAACGTCGACTGCGTGCGGTCCTGCAGGAACGCCTCGCGGCCGCCGAGCACGAGCGTCAGCGGCGTGGCGAGCTTGATACGCGCCTGCGCATAGACGCCGTATTGAACGGTGCGGTGATTGGTGCCGAACGTGTACGGTACGTCCACGGCGGGGACCGCATTGGGATCGTAGAGACTGTAGGCGCCACCGTACGGGCCGCTCAACGCGCGGTAACCCGACTGCGCGCCCGATGTCATCACGGCGTAGTTCGCGCCGATGGTCAGCGTATGCGTCTGCCCCCAGAGGCGCACCGGGCCGGATACGTTGGTGTCCGCGCCGAACCAGTCATAGCTCGTGCGCTGCCGCTGGTCTCCGAAGCGCGCGAGGCCGTTTGCGGTCGCACCGGGGCCGGAGTACGCGTAGTAGGCCTTGGAGAGTTCGTGGCGGTAGAACAGCGTGGTCGAAGATTGCCACGCGTTTTCGAACCGATGCACGAGGTTGGCGTTGACCTCCTGCAACGAGGTGTACGCGTAGTTCCAGCTCGGACTGAAGTTCCGCGTATATTCGCTCGGCACGCGCCCGGTGAGCGCGGTACGCGTGCTGTTCAGCACGCCGCCCGCACCGTAGTCGATGCCGGAAATCGGCGAGACCTGATAGCCGCCCGAGAACGACAGCGTCGTGCGCGGCGTGAGGTCCCAATCGAGCGCACCATAGGCCATCAGCTCCTTGCTGCGCGTGCGCTCTATGGATTGCGTACCGGTGCCGCCCACGAGAACGGCGCGCCCGCGCAGCGTGCCGTCCTTGTTCAGCGGCCCGGTGACGTCGATCATCTGGCGCACGCTGCCGAACGAATCGACCTGCGTTTCCGTGCCGAGGTGGAACTGATCCTGGGGGCGCTTGCGCACGAGATTGACGACGCCGCCCGGCTCGCCCATGCCATCGATCGAGCCTGCCGGGCCGCGCAGGATTTCGACGCGGTCGTACATCGCCAGATCGAATTGCAACTGGTACTGCAGGCCGCTCAGTGTCGGGACCCCATCGAATTCAATGCCGAGCTGCGAGCCGCGCGCGCGGAAGTACGCGGTACCGTCGCCGTAGTCGATCGAACTGACGCCGGTCACGGAGCGCAACGCCTGCTGGATGGTCGTGACGTTCTGGTCGTCCATCCGCTCGCGCGTGAGTACCGAGACCGAGTTCGGCGTCTCCTTGATCGATTGCGCGACTTTTCCGCCGATGGTGGCCCACTTTGCAGCGTAGTTGCCGCTGCCTTCGGTTGTCGCGTCGGCGTCCTTTGTGCCCACCACCGTCAAGACGGGCAGCGTGTCGCCGACCGGGGCGGGCGAGCCTTGCGCGTTCGCCCACGAGGAGGCGAGGCACAGCGCCGAAAAGGCGAGCGGGGCACCGCTGCATCGTCCCGTCGTCACGCGCCGCGCGCGAGGGTGGTCCATTCTCGTTGTCATGGTTGATCATCCCGATGTTGAAAAACGTCGAACTGCTTCCTCCCGCCAGCGGCGGGTTGAAAAATGGGGGGGACGATCTTTATCGACGGGCATCTGACGGCCTCGTCTGTCTTGAATCCATGCACTACCGAACAATCGCCGGACCGACATCGTGGTCGATCCCGCGACCCGTGACGCAATTACCGCCGCAACCCGCGCAGCATCACGAGCGCGACGAGCCACGGTCCGCCAAGCAGCGTGGCGACGAGGCCGGTCGCGATTTCCTGCGGAAAAGCGATCTGCCGCCCGAGCCAGTCCGCCGTCACCATCAGCAGCGCGCCGAGGGTTGCGGCCAGATAGAGCTGCGGCACGGGGCGGCGCGCACCGGAAAACCGTGCGATATGCGGGGCGATCAGCCCGACGAACGACAACGGCCCGACAATCACGGTAGCCGCCGCCGTTGACATGGCCGCCAGCAGCAGCAATGCGAAGCGCGCGCGACCCACGGGCACGCCGACGCTCGCCGCGACGTCCGTGCCGAGCGCCAGAGCGGCGAGCCAGCGTCCGGTCAGCGGTGCAACGGCGAGCGTGAGGAGCGCCAGTGCCGCGACGCTCCATGCGATGCCAGGCGCGACGTAGTAGGTGGATCCGATCAGCAGATCGACGAGCACGCCCGCGCGCGGATCGCCGCTCGACATCAGCGCGCCGACTACCGCGTTGAACAGCGCACTGATCGACAGCCCGACGAGCAGCAGGCGCTCGGGCGCGAATCGCGCGCGCCGTCCGAACCAGACGAGCAGCACCAACGTCGCGAACGTGCCGGCCACGCAGCCAGCCACCAGCGCGGCGGGAACGAGGCGGTGACCGAGAAACAGCACGGCGACCATGCCGAACATGCCGCCGGAACCCACACCGAGCACGTCGGGACTCGCCATCGGATTCGCGCTCATGCGTTGCAGCAATGTTCCCGCGACTGCCAGCAGGGCGCCCGCCGCCAGCGCCGCGACGAGGTGGGGGCCGCGCCAGAACAGCAGGCTTTCGATTTGCGCGAGCGTTGCGACGCTCGTGCCGGTGGGGCCGCGAGAGACCGCCAGCGACAGCAGGCAGGCGAGCGGCAGCAGCATGGCCCACACCAGCGCGATCGCACGAGGCGCGCGGCGATCCTGCCGGGGGCCCGCTGCCGCATGCGCATCGGGCCGCGTGCGCAAACGCGGCAGCAACCCGACGAGCAGCGGCACGCCCACGATCGCGGTCGCGCTTCCGGTTGCGATCACGTGCGCGGAAAACAGGTCGGCCCGCGCGGCCGTGCGCACGATTTCATCGGTGAGCCACAGCAGCGCCGCGCCGGTGAGCGGTGACCACAGGAGCCGCGCGCGCAATTGCCGCGCGCCGGCCAGGCGGGCCAGCAACGGTGCGGCCAGGCCGATGAAGCCGATGACGCCCACTTCGGCGACCACGAACGCCGTGAGCGCGACCGCGACGAACAACGCGGCGCCGCGCACCCATCCGACCGCGACACCGAGATGGCGCGCCGTCGTGTCGCCTGCGTCGAACAGATTCAGCGGACGATAGAGCAGTGCGGCGCCGCCCGCGCAGGCGGCGAGCTGCATGCCCAGATGCAGCGTCGGTTGCCAGCCGTTCTGGTCGAGCGCGCCGCCGCCCCAGATCTGCAAGCCCGCAAGCCTGTCGAAATGCACCACCGAGATCGCGAGACTGATTGCGCCGCAGTACAGGTTCACCACCATGCCGCCGAGGATCACGCCGAGCGGCGACATACGTTGCGCCCATGCCAGCGCGAACACGACGAGCATCGCGGCCGCGCCGCCCGCCAGCGCCAGCGTGCTTCGACCCATGGCCAACCAGCCGGGCATCCAGATCGTCGCGACGGACAGCGTGAGATACGCGCCCGGGAACACCCCGAGCGTCATGGGTTCGGCGAGCGGATTGCGCAGCACCTGTTGCATCAGCGTGCCCGCGAGACCGAGTGCGGCGCCGCACAGCAGCGTCATCGCGACGCGCGGCAGCAGGCTGTAGTGGACGAGCAAGGCCCCCACGTCCTGCGTATCGGCGGTGGCCGCGAGCGCGTGCCAAAAGGATGCGCCCGCGAATACGCGATGCACGTCCGTGGCGGTGAGGCAGGCGGCGAGTACGGCCATGGCGCCGACCAGCGCCAGGCGCCGATCGCTTGTCCGCGCGACGCGTCCGGCCAGCACGAGGTTACGCAAGGCCGCCTCCGCCGTGCTCGAGTGTGGTGAGGGCGATCGAGACGGCCGCGGCGAAGCGCTGCATCGACACGAGTCCGCCGAAGGCCGCGATCACCGGCAGTACTGCGACGCGTTTCTCGCGCACGGCAGGCAACGCACGCCACAACGGGCTCCGGTTCAGCGCGGCACGCACGTCGGCGCGCAGCGGCCCGATCCGCAGAATGTCCGCATGCGGGACATCGAACAGGCGTTCCAGCGCGACGGTGGCCGAGCCGGTTACGGAGGTGCGCCATGGCGTGGAGGACGCGCGGCGCGCCGCGTCGCGAGGATGGGCGGCATTGTCGACACCGATGCGCGCGAGCACGTCGTCGAACAGGCTACCCGTGCCATAGACGCGAAAATGTCGCTCGTCGAGTGCTTCGGCGACGATCACGGCGCGCGCCGGGTGAGCCCCGGTGCTCGCGATCCGGGTGGCCGCCGACGCGAATTCCCGTTGCGCGGCGGCGATCAGCTCGGCGGCGCATAGCGGCGCATCGATCGCGCGCCCCATCGCGGATGTTTCGTCGCAGAGCACTTCGAGCGGCCGTGCAGCGCTCATGTATGTGCCCAGCGTGAGCGTCGGCGCGATGCGTCGGAGCGGCGTCATCAGCGCCGCATGCGCCGGCGTGACGATGATGAGATCCGGCGCGAGCGCGAGCAGCACCTCGAAATTCGGCTGATAGAGCAGGCCGACATCGGCGACGCCGGGCGGCAACGGCGGCGTCACGATGCCGCTCGCATACCAGTCGGGCAACGGAATGCCGACGGGCGCGCGCCCGAGCGCGAGCAGCGTTTCCGTCAGTTCCCAGTTGAGCACCACGATGCGGTGCGGGAATCGTGCGACCGCGGCAGCGGCGCATCGCGCGGAGAACCATGGGCCTGAGCCGGCGAGCGCGGCGAGCGCGACGAGCAGTTGCCGGCGGCGCGGATTCGCGACGAGCAGGTTCATGCCGGAAACCCCAGGCGCCGTCCGCTGACCGGATCGGCGCTCACGCGCATCGGCACGCCGTAGATCGATTCGAGGTGTACCGGGTCCATGATGTCGGCGGCGCGCTCGCGCATCAGCAGACGGCCCTCGCGCAGCGCAACGATACGGTCGCAGAACCGCGCGGCCATGTTCACGTCGTGCAGGACGACGACGGCGCTCATCGCCCTCGTCGCGCAGAGCGTGCGCACGAGTTCGAGCACGGAGAGCTGATGGTTGAGGTCGAGCGCCGACGTCGGTTCGTCGAGCAGCATGCAGCGGCAGTCCTGTGCGACCAGCATCGCCAGCCATGCACGTTGACGCTCGCCGCCCGACAGTACGTCGACGGGGCGATCGGCGTGACGGAGCACATCCGCTGCACGCATCGCGCGCTCGACGTGCGCGGCGTCTTCGTCTCCGAAGCGTCCGAGCGTGCCATGCCACGGATAACGCCCGAGGGCGACCAGTTCGTGCACGGTCATGCCGTCGGTGGGCGGCGTCTGCTGCGGTAGATACGCGACCTCGCGCGCGAACTGGCGTGCGCCCCAGTCGGCGAGCGGCTTGCCCGCATAGCGAATCGTGCCGGCAGTGGGGGCGAGCTGACGAGCGAGCAATTTGACGAGCGTGGATTTGCCCGAACCGTTGTGCCCGACCAGCCCGGTCACGCATGCGGGTTCGATCGCGAGATTGATCGATTGCAGCAGGGGACGGCCGCTGGCGACGTACGACACGCGTTCGAGCGAGAACGTCGCGGCATTGCCGGTGTCGCCGCATGCGGAGCGGGCTGCTTCGTCGCGCACGATATCGCTCATGCCGCGCTCGCCATGTCGTTGCCGCCCGTACGCCGCGCGTTGTCCGCGCCGGCCGTGTCCGCGGTCATCGCGGCGATGCGTCCGTTCTCGAGTTTGATGAGCCGGTCGGCGAGGTCGAAGTAGCGATCGTCGTGCGTGATAACCAGCACGGTCTTGCCGTTCGCCTTCAGCGCGGGCAGCAGCGTGCGATAGAACACGTCCTTGAAGGCCGGGTCCTGATCGGCCGCCCATTCGTCGAAGACGTAGAACGGTCGATCCTCCAGGAATGCGACCAGCAGCGCGAGGCGCTTGCGCTGACCTTGCGAAAGGGCGAGCGTGGAGAACGTGCCGCGCTCGATGCGCACCTTGTGGTCGAGTTGCAGCGCGACGAGCAACGTACGCGCCATCCCTTCGCGTTCGCCGGTCAGGCCGAGCAGCGAATCGAACAGATGAAAATCGCTGAAGACCACCGAGAATCGCTGTCGATACGCGGCACGCGTCGTGTCGTCCACGGCGACGCCGTCGACGAGCAGACGGCCGCGCTCGGGCGCGTAAAGGCCGACGAGCAGCTTCGCGAGCGTGGTCTTGCCGCTGCCGTTGCCACCGACGAGATACACGAGCTCTCCGGCGTCGAACGTCAGATCGATGGGCCCGAGCGTGAACAGGCCGTCGTCGCTTTCGCGCACATAGCGATGTTCGACACCTTCGAACGCGATGCGCGAGAATCCTTCGGCCGGGGCGGGGGCGGAATCGGCGTGATTGCCAGGTTCGGCAGGCAGCGCCGCTTCGAGCGCGCCGATGCGCTCGAACGCAACGCGTGCCGAGTTGAGCGACGGTAGCGCTGCGAGCAGCCCTTCGACGGGCATGATCAGATAGAGGAACACGAGCGCGTAGCCCGACATGACGTGTGCGTCGGCGCCGAACAGATGCGCGAGCACGAAAGTCGTGAGGCCGACGAAGCCGAACAGCAGCAAATTGCCCCAGCTTGCCGCGAGCGCGTGCAGCACATAGCCGCGCGTGCGCTGCACGCGCACCGCTTCCACGTGCGGTGCGAGCTCGCTGCCGACGAACGCGTTCGCGCGTGCGCGATGCAGCTTGAGTTCCTTGGCGCCGTCGAACAACGCGCGAAACTGGTTCAGCAGCGTGTCCTCGCGGTCGCGCGATGCGCGCAGATGACGCAGCGCACGGGCGCTCACCAGCTGCGTGCCGAGCGTGCCGGCCCCGAGCACGCCCAGCGCGACCGCGAGGATCGGCAGCGAGAGCATGCCAAGGTACGCGAGACAGCCGACGATCACGGCGCCCTGCATCGCAATGGAGGGCAGGCTCACGAAGAACACGACGATGCTGTCGAGATCCTGGGTCAGCGCGCCCACCGCGCGGGCCGCGCCGCACCGCTCCAGGTCGCGGAACGACGCGGCGGTAATGCGTCCGATCGTCTGCATGCGCAGTTGAGCCTTGACGCGTTGACCGAGATACATGAACAGCGCCTGCGAGCCGATGCGCGTCACGAGCACCAGCGCGGCGAGCAGTACGAAGCGCATGCCCAGGTGCGTCAGCTGTGCGCCCGATGCTTGCAACGCCTGGTTGATGAGTGCCACGAGCGCCGCGTTCGCGAAGCCGCTCGCGAGACTCGCGAGCAGCGCGACCGGCAGCAACCAGCGTGAGTAGCGGAGCAATGAGGCAATCGGAGGCATAAGTCGTCGGAGGTCGTGCGGACGTGCTGGCTGCACGTGTTGTGTCTCATAGATAAGAATGAGACGTATTAAATTTGAGGAACGGGGTTTGGCCGTAACCATTGATGGATAAGGAGATTAATGCCTCGCGCAGCCGAAAGGTAGACACGCGATATCGAATTTTTGACAGAATTTGGTGAATTTGAAATATCATGGCGCACTTCCTTTCGACCATCTCCGATGAAGGCCTTCCTGCTCAAGCGCTATCCGCTGGCGCGGGTGCCGCTGCCGCGCCAAGTGGCGGCGACCCTCGTGAACTACCGTCAAGGCGAACGCGTGGCTTGGCATCAGCATCGCCATGGCCAGCTCGTCTTTGCAGCCAAGGGCGTCGTCCGCGTGCTCACGCCGGCCCGAACGTGGACGCTCCCGCCGTCGCGGGCGGTGTGGCTGCCGTCGGACGTCGATCACGAACTGCACGCGGTGGGCGACACCGCGCTATGCAGCGTCTATGTGGAACCCGAAGTGTTTCCGTGGCCTTGGGAAGAGCCGGCGGTCATCGCCGTGTCGGTGTTGCTGCGGGAACTCGCGCTCACGGTGGTCGACGGGGCGGACACTTATACGGCCACGAGCCGTGCCGGGCTCGCCGCGTCGTTGCTGATGAAAGTGCTGGCGGAAACGCCGAGCCTCGCGGAGCCGGGTGTGCCCTTGCCGCGCGACGAGCGCCTGCTCAAGCTGTGCGAGCACATGATGAACGACCCCGCGAGCGATCTCACGCTGGACTTCTGGGGCGAGCAATTCGGCGCGAGCGGCCGTACGCTCGCGCGCCGGCTGCATGCCGAGACGGGGCTGACGTTCGTGGCCTGGCGGCAGCAGATGCGCGTCGCGGAAGCGATCACGCGCCTCGCGCTCGGCCAGTCGGTTGCGCAGGTGGCAAAAGACCTCGGGTATCGCAGCGCGAGCGCGTTCATCGTCATGTTCCGACGGATCACGGGCGAATCGCCGCAGCGATATCTCGCGGCGACCTGAGCAGGGCTGATTCGGGCCGGCCCGGCGATGCAGCGCTCCGGACGCGTGCGGCCCGATCGGGATTCCCCGCCGCGCGCTTACCCCCGCCCGACGAACGGCATGGCCGTCGCCATGATCGTCATGTTCAGGATGTTGGTGTCGAGCGGCAGGTTCGCCATCTGGACGATCGCGTTCGCGACGTGCGTGACGTCCATCCGCGCTTCGGGCGCGAGGCTGCCGTCGGCTTGCGGGACGCCTTGCGTCATCCGTTCCGTGAGCGACGTCGCGGCGTTGCCGATGTCGATCTGGCCGCACGCGATGTTGTACCGGCGGCCGTCGAGCGCCAGCGCCTTGGTGATGCCGGTCACCGCATGCTTGGTGGCCGTGTACGCGATCGTATCGGGGCGCGGCGCATGCGCCGAGATCGAGCCGTTGTTGATGATGCGGCCGCCCTGCGGCGTTTGCGCTTTCATCAGGCGCCACGCGGCCCGCGCGCACAGAAAGACGCCGGTCAAGTTCGTCGCGACGACGCCGTTCCACACGTCGAATTCGTATTCGTCGAGCGAAACTGGCGGCGCGTTGCGGCCGGCATTGTTGAACAGCACGTCGAGCCGGCCGAACTGCTGCGCGATCTGCGCAAACGCGCGGTCGACCGATGCTTCGTCGGTGACGTCCGCAGGAAACGCGTGCGCGTCGCCGCCGGCGGCGCGGATCGCGTCCTGCGTTTCGCGCAACGAGGCCTCCGTGCGACCGAGCAGCGCGACGGTGAATCCCGCCTGGGCGAGCGCGACGGCCGCTGCGCGACCGATGCCGGAGCCGGCGCCGGTGACGGCTGCGAATTTCTTCATCGAGACAGACATGGCTTGATTTCCTGCTGGTTGAAAGAGGACGAGGCGGCCGGTGACCGGGATCATCGCCGCATTCGGCAATGTAGTCGAAATGCGCGGCGCGCATGTCCGGGCGACATCGCAACGCACGCTCGGCTGACTACTTCGTCCGGCCGGGCACGGCCCTGCGTGCCCGCGTGCCGGTCTGCGCAAACAGATCGACCACGACGTCGCGCAGCCACCGGTTCCCCTCGTCCTGGTTGACCCGTGCATGCCAGAGCATGTGAATCGGCGTACCCGGCAGCGCGACGGGCAGTGCGCGCCAGCCCAGCGAAAACGGTGCGGCGAGCTGTTGCGCGAGATGCTCGGGCACCGTCGCGATCAGGTCGGTGCGCTGCAGGATGTAGCCGACGCTCATGAAATGCGGCACCGTCAGCCGCACCTGTCGCGTCACGCGACGGCGCTTCAGCCATTCGTCCACCTGCCCGTGACCGGTGCCGGCCGACACCACGACCAGATGTTCGGCATTGCGCCATGCGTCGACCGTCAGCGGCGCGTCCTCGAGCGGATGCCCCCGCCGGAACAGGCACACATAACGCTGATCGAACAGCCTGCGCTGATAGAAGCCGCCCTTGAGCTGCGGCAGCAGGCCGATCGCGAGATCGACGCGGCCGTCGGCCATTTCGTCGCCGAGGTTGATGCTCGTGTTGCGCACGGTATTGAGCGCGATGCCCGGCGCCGCGTGCGACAGGTGTTCGAGCAGCGCGGGCAGGAACACCACTTCGCCGATGTCGGTCATGCCGATCGTCAGCGTGCGCGTGGCGCGCAGCGGATCGAAACCGGTCTCGGGATTGAGCGCGGCGTGCAGGGTCGCGAGCGCGTGCGACACGGGTTCCGCCAGGCGCAGCGCGAACGGCGTCGGCACCACGCCGCCCGGCCCGCGCACGAACAGCGGATCGCCGAGCCGGCGGCGCAGCTTCGCGAGCGCGTTGCTCACGCCCGGCTGGCTCATGTTCATCTGCTCGGCGACGCTCGACACGCGCCGTTCCTGCATCAGCCGCTGGAAAAGCAGCAGCAGGTTGAGGTCGATATCGCTCAGTTCCATAGGTTTTGCCTCGCCCGGTTCATTGCATCCGGTGATGATGCAGATTCATTTCATTTTATTGTGGAATGAAAGTCGGCTCCCGAGAATACCGATACGGCCCATGCAATCGGCATGGCCGCTGCGCACGTCGCACACCCCACATCGGAATATCGGAGACACCTTCATCATGCAGACGAACCTGAAGATTGCGATCGTCGGCGCCGGGATCGGCGGCCTGACGCTCGCGCTCGCGCTGCGCGAGCACGGCATCGACGCGCAGATCTACGAACAGACGGAGGTGCTGCGCGAAGTCGGCGCGGCCGTCGCGCTGTCGGCCAATGCGACGCGCTTCTACGAACGCATGGGCCTGCGTGCGGCCTTCGACGCGGTGTGCGCGGACATCCCGGGGCTCGTCTATCGCGACGGCCGCAGCGGCGCGGTGATCGGCCATCATCGCGGCGAGCCCGACTATCGCCGGCAATTCGGCGGCGCGTACTGGGGCGTGCATCGCGCGGATCTGCAGGCCGTGCTGTCGAAGGCGGTCGGCCTCGACAGCATCCATCTTGGCCACCGGCTGACCGATCTCGTGCAGCACGCCGATCGCGTCACGCTGGCGTTCGACAACGGCGTGCGCATCGACGCCGATCTCGTGGTCGGCGCCGACGGCGCGCGCTCGATCACGCGGCGCTGGATGCTCGGCTACGACGATGCGCTGTATTCGGGCTGTTCGGGGTTTCGCGGCGTGGTGCCGGCCGCGCGGCTGAGCCTGCTGCCCGATCCCGAAACGCTGCAGTACTGGATCGGGCCGCACGGGCACCTGCTGCACTATCCGATCGGCGACGACGGCGACCAGAATTTCCTGCTGGTCGAGCGTCATCCGTCACCGTGGCCGTCGCGCGACTGGGTGATGCCGTCGGAAGAGGGCGAGCAACTGCGTGTATTCAGGGACTGGCATCCGGCGGTGGTGCAGATGATCACCGCGGTGCCGATCAGCCAGCGCTGGGGCTTGTTCCATCGGCCGCCGCTCGGCCGCTGGAGCCGCGGGCGCGTGACGCTGATCGGCGACGCCGCGCATGCGCTGGTGCCGCACCACGGGCAGGGGGCGAACCAGTCGATCGAGGATGCGGTGGTGCTGGCGGCGCAACTGGCGCAGGCCGGGCCGGGCAACTGGCGCGAAGCGCAGGAAGCGTACGAGCGGCTGCGTCGCGGCCGCACGCGCAAGGTGCAGTACGCGTCGATTTCCGTGGCTGACGTGCTTCACCTGCCCGACGGGCCGGCCGCGCAGGCACGCAACGCGCGTCTGGCCGAGCGCGACAGCGTGCTGCATCACCTGGACTGGATTCACGATTTCGATGCGCTCGCCGGGGAGCCGGACGAGCGGCAGGGCGGCACGTGGCTTTGAGCCCGCCGTCAGGCCCGGGCGCGCCGGGACGGCGTGCGCAGCGCATGGGACGGGGCGACGGCCTGCGGCCGGCCGGTCACCGTCGGGCCGGGTGAAAACGAGCGGGGTCGCGCCCGCGCGCGATCACTTCACGCACTCGAGCGCGTACTTCAGCCCCGTCCCGAGCAGCCCGCGCCAGACGTCCCACGTATGCCCGCCGTCGACGATGCGCAGTTCGGCCGGGTTCTGCGCGCGGCGCAGGTGCGTGTACAGCACGCTCGATTCGGCCTGGATGGTCAGGTCGTCGTCGCCCGCCGCGATGAACATCGGGATTCGCCAGCTGCGCGCGAAATAGCCGCGCATCAGCGCCGGGTAGTTGAGTTCGTGCCACACGCGCGGGTCGAACTGCCGGTCGCCGAACACGCCGACGTAGCGCGCGGCGGAATTGAGCGGCGGCTCGTTCGCGTAGATCGCGGGGCTCAGCAGCATCGCGCCGCAGAACAGCCCGGGCTCGAGCAGCGAGAAGCGCAGCGCGCCGAAGCCGCCCATCGACACGCCGCCGATCGCACGGCCCGCGCGCTGGTTCGACACCGCGAAGTGCGCTTCGACTTCGGGCAGCAGGTCGTTGAGGAACGCGCTCTGCATCTTCTCCTTGCGGTCGACGTACCAGTCGGTGCCGCCCTGCGGCATCACGATCACGACGGGCGGAATCTCGCGGCGCTCGATCAGCGTGTCGGCGGTGGCCTGCAGCCGGCCCTGCGTGACCCAGTCGTTCGCGTTGCCGGCATTGCCGTGCAGCAGGTACATCACCGGGTAGCGCGCGCCTTCCGGGTTGTAGCCGGGCGGCAGGTAGACCGTGTACGACCAGTCGCGCTTCAGCGACGCCGACCGGAACGTGCGCAGCACGACGCTGCTGCCCGGATTGAGCGCGGGCTCCTGGGCGGCCGACGGGGTCGTCGCGGTCTGGACGGCCGGCGGCGGCGCGGGCGGTGCCGCCTGCGCGGGCGGCGTGGCGCGGGCGGTGGCGATGGAGCCGGCGATCAGGGCGAGGGCGAACGGAAGGGCGAGTCGGCGCATGTCGAATCGTTTCAGGAGAGGCGCCGGCTATCGTAGCAGCGGCGCATGACGGCGCGGCGCGTCATCGCCGCGATCGGAACGGCAGCCGCGCGACGAGCGGCCCGTAGAGTTTGGCGACGAGATATAGCAGGCCCATCGCGACGACGTCGGCGGTCAGCCCGAGTTTCACGTCGAGATAGCCCTCGGTCGCCTGGTAAAGCAGCGAATCGACCGCGAGCGAGATGCCGGTGCCCGCGACGAAGCACAGCAGCCCCTGCCGGCCGATCGTGCCGATCCACGGCATCGCGTGCGCGACCTTCTTCATCCAGCCGAGGTGGACGAGCTTGGCCGCGAGCCACGCGATCGCGAGGAAGTTCGCGAGCCGCAGCGCGCCGAGGTTCTGCTTGATCGACGGATCGGTCGGGAACGGTTCGATGCGCAGCCGGTAGTACGCGCCGGCCGCGACGATCGCGAGCGACACGGCCGTCAGCAGCCAGCCCTGCGGCTTGGGCGCGAGCGTCTGGTAGACGGGCTGGCAGCGCGCGATCACGCCGAGCACGAACAGGAACTGCCACGCGAACGGGTTGAAGTCCCACGGCGCGCCTTCGACGGTCGGCAGGAAGCGCGCGACGTGCGGCGCCGCGAACCACAGCGAGCCGCTGAACGCGAGCAGCAGCCACGGCTGCGTGCGTGCGAGCGGCAGCGTGAGCGGGACGAGCAGCGCGAAGAACGCGTACATCGGCAGCACCGACGCGAGGTACGGCTGGCGGCGGAACAGCAGGATGTCGCGCAGCGCGGCGAGCGGCTTGTGGAGCAGGCCGTCGAGATCGTTGGTCGGCATGTTCGGGCCGTCGATCGCGAATGCGTTCAGCACGGCCGTGATCAGCAGCATCAGGCCGGCCGTCACGAGGAATGCACGGTAGATCTCGAACGCGCGCCGGATGAAGCGCTGGCGCGCGGCGGCTTCGTCGTGCCGCTCGGCGAGCGAGTTGTACGCGATCGCGGTCGCGAAGCCGCCGAGGAACACGAACACCTCGGCCGCGTCGCACAGCGCGTACGCGTGCAGCGTCACGCGCGACAGGATGCTGCCGCCGATGTGGTCGACGACGATGACGAGCAGCACGAGGCCGCGAAAGAAATCGAGCTCGGCGTAGCGGCCGGCCCGGGCCGGCGCGGTCATCGGGCCGCCTTCCGGCGCGGGCCGCGTGCACGGCCGGTACGCGCCGCGCATGAATCGGGGTGAAGCATGACTTCGTGAAGAAAT
This sequence comes from Burkholderia sp. AU4i, assembly GCF_000466765.1. Taxonomy (NCBI): domain Bacteria; kingdom Pseudomonadati; phylum Pseudomonadota; class Betaproteobacteria; order Burkholderiales; family Burkholderiaceae; genus Burkholderia; species Burkholderia sp. AU4i. The sequence continues at coordinate 100,508 of NZ_ASSI01000016.1, forward strand.
GACGAACGGATGCGCATTGTGCCACCGATGCGCCAGGCCCCGGGTTTACGCGGATGGCGGCGCGTCCCGCCGCTGCCGATAAGCCGGGTCAGGCCGTCCGCGCGGTGGGGCAGTTGGACGAGCGCAACGTTTTGCGCAGGGTTCACATGCCCCGATGGACGGACGGTTTGCGACGTGACACCATTTTGTCCTCACGCGGCCGCACACCGCGTCGTCCGCCCTGCGGGCCACCCATACAACAGATCAAACATTCGCCGGGCGCGCGACTCGCCCGGCCCCGGCTCCGGAGATCCGTCATGAAGAAGCACGTCATTTTTGCCGCCGCGCTGGCCGCTTTCGCCGCGCCGGTCTTCGCCCAGAACAGCGTGACGCTGTACGGTGTGATCGACGAAGGCTTCAACTACACGAACAACGTGAATGTGAATGGGGTCGGAAAGTCGAACTACCAGCTCGCGAGCGGTTATGCGCAGGGCAGCCGCTGGGGCCTGAAGGGCAGCGAGGATCTCGGCGGCGGGCTGAAGGCGATCTTCACGCTGGAAAACGGTTTTGACGTCAACAACGGCCGGCTCGGGCAAGGCGGCCGCATGTTCGGCCGCCAGGCGTTCGTCGGGCTCTCCGAGTCGCGCTTCGGCACGCTGACCTTCGGCCGCCAGTACGACTCCGTCGTCGACTACCTGGCGCCGCTCACGGCCAACGGCAACTGGGGCGGCACGCTGTTCTCGCACCCGTTCGACAACGACAACACGGACAACTCGTTCCGCGTCAACAACACGGTCAAGTATGCGAGCGCCGACTGGAACGGCCTGACGTTCGGCGGCACGTACAGCTTCAGCAACAGCACCGGCTTCTCGAACAATCGGCAGTACAGCCTCGGTGCGCAGTATTCGCTGGCCGGGCTGCAGGTCGCGGCCGCGTACCTGCAGGCGAACAACCCGGGGGTCGGCAACGCGGGCGCGATCGCCGCGGATGACGCGAACTTCGTCGCCGACCGCCTGCGGATCTTCGGCGGCGGCGTCAACTACACGTTCGGCCAGGCCACGGTCGGTTTCGTCTACACGAAGACGGACGTGAAGAATCCGGTATCGACGGTCTACCTGCCGGCTTCGACGTTCGCCGGCCTCGGGCTGACCGCGACGAAGTTCCAGAACTTCGAGATCAACGGCAAGTACCAGCTCACGCCCGATTTCTATCTCGGCGCGCAGTACGTGTACACGGACGGCAAGTTCGATGCCGCGGCCGGATCGTTCAAGCCGAAATATCACACGGTCGGCCTGATGGCCGACTACAGTCTGTCGAAGCGCACCGACGTCTACCTGCAGGGCGCATGGCAGAAGGTTGCCGGCGACAAGACCGGCACCGCGGCCGACGGCGGCTACGTGGTCGGGACGGACGGGCCGTCGGCGTCGTCGAACCAGTTCGCGGTGCGCGCCGCGATCCGCCACAAGTTCTGAGCGGTTCGACCGGCCGGGGCCGGCGCCCCGGCCCGAGCCCGCGTCAGCCCGCCCGGTACGGGCCGCCGAGCGTCTCCGCGAGCCAGTCGACGAAGATCCGCACGCGTGGCGCGAGATGCCGCCCGGTCGGAAACACCACCGACACGGGCAGCGGCTCGGCATTCCATTCCGGCAGCACCTCGACCAGCGAGCCGTCCGCCAGCAGCGGCCCGAGCCCTTCGCGCGGCGCCTGGATCAGCCCGAGGCCCGCGAGACAGCACGCGAGATACGCCTGCGAGCTGTTGACCGACACGATGCTGCGCATCTTGACCGCGTGCAGCTCGCCCGTATCCATGTCCGCATATTCCCAGTCCAGCTCACGGCCCGTTCGGCTCGAGAAATAGCCGACCGCGACGTGGTCCGGCAGCTCGTCCGGCGAGCGCGGCGTGCCGTGGCGCGCCAGATACGCGGGCGCCGCGCAGTTGATCTGCGCCAGCTCGCCGATGCGCCGCGCGACGAGCGACGTGTCGGACATCGTGCCGACCCGCACCGCGCAGTCGATGCCGTCGGCGACGAGATCGACGAAGCGGTCGGTCGTGCCGATCACGACGCGCAGGTCGGGGTAGCGTGCGTGGAAATCCGGTAGCGCCGGAATCATCTGGTTCACCGCGAAGCGCTCGGGGAGGTCGACGCGGATCGCGCCGCGCGGCGTCGCGCCCGCGTCCTCGAACAGCGTTTCCGCATCGTCGAGATCGGCCAGCAACCGCATGCAGCGCTCGTAGTAGGTCGCACCCTCGGCCGTCAGCGCGACGCGCCGTGTCGTGCGCTGCAGCAGGCGGACCTTCAGGTGCTTTTCCAGATACTGGACGGCGTTGCTGACCGTCGGGCGCGGCAGTTGCAACTGCTCGGCCGCCTTCGTGAAGCTGCCGAGATGGGCGACGCGCGCAAAGATGCGCATTGCATGCAGATGATCCATGCGGGGCGGGGGTGTGGGCGGATGGACAGGCTCCATTGTTAATCAGCGTCGAATGGTTTGGTGGAGTGTTTCGCATTTATCGCGCGTCGCGATGCGCCCAGAATCCTGCCTGTTGATTCATCACTCGAGGAAACGGACATGGATAGGCGTGAACTGGGCCGGTCGGGCCCGCGGGTATCGGCGCTCGCGCTGGGCTGCATGGGAATGTCGGACTTCTACGGGCCGGCCGATCGCGCCGAGAGCATCGCGACGCTGCACGCGGCGCTCGACCACGGCATCACGATGCTCGACACCGGCGATTTCTACGGAATGGGCGACAACGAGATGCTGATCCGCGATGCGCTGCGCGGCCGGGCGCGCGACCAGGTGCTGATCAGCGTGAAATTCGGCGCGCTGCGCGATCCGGCCGGCGGGTTTGCGGGCTACGACGCGCGGCCGGCGGCGATCCGCAACTTCGTCGCGTACTCGCTGAAACGGCTCGGCACCGACTACATCGACATCTACCGGCCGGCGCGCGTTGATCCGGCGGTGCCGATCGAGGAGACGATCGGCGCGATCGCCGATCTCGTGAAGGCCGGGTACGTGCGCCATATCGGCCTGTCGGAAGCCGGCGTCGACACGATCCGCCGCGCGGCGGCCGTCGCACCGATCTCCGACCTGCAGATCGAATATTCGCTGCTGTCGCGCGGTATCGAGGCCGGGATCCTGCCCGCGTGCCGTGAACTCGGGATCGGCGTGACGGCCTACGGCGTGTTGTCGCGCGGGCTGCTCGGCGGGCGCTGGAGCACGGCGCGGCAGGGCGAGCGCGATTTCCGCGCGGCGAGCCCGCGCTTCCAGGGCGAGAACCTCGCGCACAACCTCGCGCTCGTCGATGCGCTGCGCGCCATCGCCGACGAGAAGGGCAGCAATCCCGCGCAGGTCGCGATCGCGTGGGTGCTGTCGCGCGGCGGCGATATCGTGCCGCTGATCGGCGCGCGCAAGCGCACGCAGCTTCAGGACGCGCTGCAGGCGGCAGAGATGCAACTAACGGTCAATGACATCATGCGCATCGAAGCGGCGGTTCCCGCCGGGGCGGCTGCCGGTGAGCGCTATCCGGCCGCACAGATGGCTCACCTCGACAGCGAGCAGTGACGGGGGGCATTTCACGGGGACGGATCGGTCGGGCCGGTAGCCGGCGCACGCGACCTGCGTTGAACGAAGGCCGGCGTGCGCCGGACGGCGGCGGCGCGGTATGCGAATGCGCGCGTGCGCCGGCCGCGCCGGCTCCGCGCGGCAGGCCCGAGCCAGCCTCAGGCAAAGCCAGATGGCGGGCGGCGCGATCGGGGTTCACCATCGGCGCCGTACTCAACCGGACGGAATGCCTTTCATGCACATTCACACGCTGACGATCGTCGCAGTGGTTTTCCTGCTGGCCGGCGCGGTCAAGGGAATGATCGGGCTCGGCCTGCCGACCATCGCGATGGGCTTGCTGACGCTCGCGATGCCGCCGTCGGCCGCCGCGAGCCTGCTGCTCGTGCCGTCGTTCATCACCAACGTGTGGCAGTTGTGGCTCGGCCCGTCGTTCGGGCCGTTGCTGCGCCGGCTGTGGCCGCTGCTCGCCGGCCTGACGATCGGCACGCTGACGGGCGGGCTGCCCGCGCTCGCGGCCGGCAGCACCTGGACGCATGCGGCGCTCGGCGTGGTGCTGATCCTCTACGGACTGTGGGGGCTTGCCGCCGCGCGGCTGCCCGCGCCGGGGCGCCACGAAAAATGGCTGTCGGCCGTGGTCGGCTACCTGACGGGTGTCGTGACGGCCGCGACCGGCGTGTTCGTCGTGCCGGCCGTGCCGTATCTGCAGGCGCTGCGGCTGTCGAAGGACGACCTGATCCAGGCGCTCGGGCTGTCGTTCACCGCCTCGACGATCGTGCTCGGCCTGCAGTTGCGCGTGTCGGGTGCGCTGGAGACGGTCGATCTCGGCGTGTCGGCGCTCGCGCTCGTGCCGGCGCTGGCGGGTATGGCCGGCGGGCAGTATGCACGGCGCGTGATGAGCGAGAAGGCGTTCAAGCGCTGCTTCTTCGTCGGGCTGATCACACTCGGCGCGTACATGGCGGCTTCGGGGTGGCGGTGAGCGGGCATCGCCGGCGAGCGTGATGCCCGCTGTCCGTGACGATCCCGAAGCCGGCTGACGAAACCGGCTTCGGGCGCATTCACCGGGCGCGGGTCACCCCGGTCAGGCCGGGTCGGCGTACTTCAGCGTCCATCCGAACGTACGGGTCGCGCCCGTGCCGAGTGCGAACGGCTTCGTCGTGCACGCGAAGTTCGAATGCAACTGGCCGATCGGCGTCGTCGACAGCGGATTCGTCGTGCCGTTCACCGTATCGAAGGCGGACAGCGCGCAGTTGTCGAACCCGGTCGCCGCATAACCGGTCGCGGGGCTGTTCGCGTACGCGACCGACACGCCGTCGCCGTTGGCCTGCGTCGACGCGAAATCCGCGAACGACGTGAAGTCCGTTTCGACCGACAGGTTGCCGGTGAGCGTGCCGGTGCTCAGCGTGTCGCTGCGCGCCACCGAGCCGTGCGCGAACGTCAGCACCGTGTGCACCTGGAGGTCGAGATCCGTCGTGTACGCCGCGTTCTTCGATGCGAGCCGGAACTTCGCGGTATCGAACGACACGATCACCTGCCCGTTGACTTGCTGGACATTCAGGTTCTTGTAGTACGTGACGGGAATGTAGGTCTTGCCGTTGTACGACACCTGCGGAATCAGCAACGCGTAGCCGAGATCGGTCGTGCCGTAGGTGAGCTTGTCGGAGGACGGCACCGGGTAGTACGGCGTGAACGAGTTGTAGTCGGGCGCCTGGCTGAGGTTCAGGTTGATCACGCGCCGGCCGTCGCGCACGGTTACCAGCGCCGCGCTGTACGGATGCGCGGGGTCGTTCGGCTGGTTGTACCAGGTGAGCGTGTAGTGCGGGCGCGCGTCGAGCCATGTGTTGTAGTCGGCGTCGGCCATCGGTGCCTTGCCGCCGAAGCCGAGCTTGTTCCACCATGCGTTTACGTACAGGTACTGGTGCAGCAGGCTGAAGTTTTCGCCCATCACGCGCGGCTTGCCGCGATACGCGTCCGTGCCGCGACCCTTGACCCACATGTTCACCGAAGGCGTCGGCAGCGACGGGTCGTACCAGAACGTATCGAAGCGATGCGCCGCCTTCGTGATGAACGTGTAGGCGACCTGCTTCTCCTGGTCGGACAGCACGCCTGCGTTGGCCGCGGCCGTCAGCACTTCCATGAACGCGGAATCGCCGTACGGGCCGATCGAGCGGCCGTAGTTGAAGCCTTCGCCGTCGCCGTTCAGCTGCGGCAGGATCAGGTCGACGGACTTGCGCAGATACCCCTTCAGTTCCGGCGTGAAATTCGCTTCGTTGCCCATCTCGAACGTGCGCTCGGTCACTTCGCCGATCAGCAGCGTGCTGTAGCGGTCGAAGCGCGCCTGGTCGTAGTAGGTCGTGTGCGTGTTCGACGCTTCGTCCGAGAACCCGCCCGACGAGTCGTTGCGGATATGGTTCGTGAGCGTGTACAGCAACGCGTCGCGCGCGCCCATCGTCGCGACCGACGGATCGGTCTTCGATGCGAACGACGGGCTGCTCCAGCCGAGCTTCTGGCGCAGCCCGGCGATTCCGTAGGACACCGCATAGTAGTTCTGTGCGGTGTTGAGCGACGCGATGTCGATCGGCGTGCCGGCGGCCGGGCACGTGTCGACCTTGCCGCTCGCGTCGGGGCCGAACATGTCGCAGAACCGCAGCCGCTGCTGCAGCGTCGCGAGCATCGCGTCGCTGAAGACTTCGTTGAGCATCCCGTGCGCCTGGAGGTTGTTCAGCGCGACGAGATAGTAGTACTCGCCCCACGATGTATTCGCATACGTATAGTTGCCGCCCGACTGCGCCATCATCGCGGTCGTGATCTTCTGGTAGGTCGCGAGGTAGCTCGCGTATTGCGGATCGTTCTTCGACTTCATGTCGATCAGGATGTACGACAGGCCGAGCGCGAGCTTGCCGGGCAGGAATTTGTCGCCGGTGTTCGTGTCGAGCACGTGGACGGGCGTGCCGTCGCCGAGATCCATCACGACCTGCGTGAAGTCGGGCGACTTCCGGATCAGGTCGAACAGCGCGCGCATCTGGCCCATCATCGTGATCGGCGTGTCCGTGCCGGCCGGCACGCTCGTGTCGGCCGCGCCGTAGACGAGCGCCTGCAGCGAGTTCGCCGCGAGCGCGGGCGGGGTGGACGAAGCGGGCGGCGACGGCGTGGCGGTCACGTCGTTGCCGCCGCACGCGCTGACGAGCACGACGGAAAGGGCGCTGAGCGCGGCGCCGAGCGCGAATCTGCTGCGCGAATGCATGGTGTCTCCAGTTTTGAATAGTGGTGAAGCACGGGCACGTGTGGCCGATACCGCGCTCGATGCCCGTACCCGGCCGTCGTCCTGCCACCTGATTCCCTGGGGACGGACGGCCTTGATTCACGGTCGAGCGGGCAAGCGTTTCCCCTGCACGGGCCGTGGCCGGCCTCGCGCGCAAGCAATGGAAAACGTTTTCCAAATTTAGGCATCGACCGGCGTGATGTCAATGAACTTTCACATCGGATGCGCCGGTAGAAACCCGGATGGCGGGAGCAGAGGGCGTGGGTGGGGAATCGGAATGACGCGTGAATCGCCGGGATTTTCCTGATGGTCGAGCGGTCATCGCGCGAGAGCGATCGCGCGTTGGCGTGGCGGGCGGAGCATGACACGGAAACGGGTTCTCGACACGTAATGAGAGAAAACGTTATCCATAAGAATCGAAGTGCATGGAGTCACCCCTGACCACCGGCCACCGCACGCCACGACCCGTCGTATCGACGACGTTCAAAGCTGCTTTTCGATCGCCGCCTTGTCGATCACCGACCACACCTGGCGGATCTTGCCTGCGTGAAACTCGTAGAACACGTTCTCGGCGAACGTGACCTTGCGGCCGTCGACGGCGAGCCCCATGAACGTCCCTTTCGGCGAACACGCGAAGCGAAGGCGGCACGCGACGCGCGGCGGCTCGCACACGAGCAGCCGGATCTCGAAACGCAGATCGGGAATGTCGCGGAAATCCTGTTCCAGCATCGCGCGGTAACCGGCGAGGCCGAGCGGCCGGTCGTTGTGGATCACGTCGTCGGACACGTACTCGCCGAGCGACGTCCAGTCCTGCCGGTTCAGGCAGTCGATATACGCGCGATAGCGGGTGGCGAGATCGGTATCGGTCATGGCCAAGTCTCCGTCTGTCGATGGGGCGAGTCGGGCGCGGCGCGCGTTACGGCGGCGGTGCGTCGCCCGACAGGAACGCGACGAACTCGCGTGTGTACTTCGGCAGCGCGTCGAACGACCGCGCGCACAGCTTCAGGCGGCGGTGGCTCCACGGATCGGACAGCTCGACGAGCCGCACGTCCATCGTCTGCATCGCGCGCTCGGCCGCATGGCGCGACACGATGCCGATGCCCACGCCGCTGGCGATCACGCGGCAGATCGCGTCGAAGCTCTTCAGCTGCACGCGGTAGCGGATCCGCTTGCCGAGCGCGCGCGCCTGGTCGGCGAGATGCACCTGCAGCGCGCTGCCGTCGGTGAGGCCGATGAAGTCGGCGTCGGCGATCGTGTCGAACGCAACCTTGTCGTGTGACGCGAGCGGATGCGCGGCCGGCACGACGACGATCAGCCAGTCCTCGCGGAACGGCTTCTGTTCGAGCCCGCCGAGCCCGACCGAATCGGCGACGATGCCGACCTCGGCCGTCTTGTTGCGGATCGCATGCACGATCTCCTGGCTCGAGCGCTCCTCGACGCTGATCGACAGCTTCGGGTGATGCGGCAGGTAGTCGGCCAGCGCGTCGGGCAGGTATTCGCTCAGCGACGCCGTGTTGCACAGCAGCCGGATATGCCCGCGCAGCCCCTGGCCGAATTGCTGCAGTTCGCCGCGCATGTGGTCGATCTGCTGCAGCACGGTGCGCGCGTGGTGTTCGAGCGCGCGGCCTGCGTCGGTGGCCTGCGCGCCCGCCTTGGTCCGGTGCAGCAGCGGTACGCCGAGCTCGTCCTCCATGCCGCGGATGCGTTCGCTTGCGGCCTGCAGCGTGATGTGGGTCCGCTCGGCCCCGCTCGTGATCGTGCCGGCCTCGCAGATGTTCAGGAAGAGCCGCAGGTCGGTCAGGTCGAAGCGCATGAGGGTGGGGGCGATCGTGTTGGAATGGCCGATAAGTTAGCAGGGAACCGCGGCCGGGGTCTCAGGCTTGGCCTGAGGCCCGATTCGCCGGTTCCGAATTTTCGGGGCGCGATCGATGACGGATCATGGCCGCACTTCAACCGGGGGAGCCTGTCATGCGAATCGATCCATCGTGGGGCGTGTCGTTCAAGATCGCGCTGCACGTGCTGTTCCTGTGCATCGGCATCGCGTGGGCCTGTTCCGAACTGGCCGCGTGGCTGCGTTGAGCGTCGCGGCGCGCCGCAGTGGTACGCTGCGACGCCTATCAAAATAAGTTCGCCATAGTTTTACAGAACGAAAATTCTTCCGCTTCCGCGCGAAAAGACCATCAAGTTTTTCCGAATCGGACCGTATTACCGGTAGCGAATGCCGGCCGGCATCCGGTTCGTGATCGTTTGTCATCATTGTTTTCATCCGGTTACACGTCGGCCGTTCCGTTTTTGAGATGCTTGAAAGATTGTCAAACCGGAGTCGGATCGTCCATGAAATCGCGCGAGATTCACCGTCACGCGGCGTGGCTGCCGGGCCTGGCCGCCGTGCTCGTCATGGCCGGTTGTGCAAGCACGCAGTCCGTTCCGCCGAGCGATACGCTGGCGGCACAGTCATTACCGTCGAGCCCGCCGGCCGTTGCGCCGGCGGCCGTCACCCCGCCTCCCGCGCCGATTCTCGTTGCGCAGAAGTACATCGTGAAGCGCGGCGACACGCTGACGGGCATCGCGTCCGCGAACGGCTGCAGCATTGCCGACCTGCGCACCTGGAACAAGCTGGGCGCGAACGGCAGGCTGCGCATGGGGCAGGTGCTGCGCATCGTCAGGCAGCAGCCGTTGCCGCCGCCGGGCGCAGCCGGCATGCAGGCCGCGTCGTCGGCTGCGAGCAATGGCGCGGGGAGCAGCCCGGCATCGGCGCAGGCCACCGCGTCGACCGCGAGCGACCGTCAGGTCGTCAAGGAAACGAAGCGGCATGCAGGCGGTGTCGCGCTCAAGTGGCCCGCCAACGGCAAGATCGTCGACGGGTTCCGGCCGGGGCAGAACCGCGGCATCCAGATCGCCGGCCGGCCGGGCGACCCGGTCCGCGCGGCGGCCGACGGCCGCGTAATGTACGCCGGCACCGGCCTGAACGATTACGGCAGCCTGATCATCGTCCAGCACAACGCGGATTTCCTGACCGCCTATGCGCATAACCGCAGGCTGCTCGTGAAGACAGGCGACATCGTGCGCCAGGGCGACGAGATCGCCGAGATGGGCGACCTCGACAACTCGCGTGTCGCGTTGCTGTTCGAAGTGCGGCGCGACGGCAAGCCGGTCAATCCGATGCCGTACCTGCCTTCGTCGCAAGGGTGAGGCAGGGTCGTTTCGCTGGAACGTGGCGGCGGTCGCTGCTACGCTAGGGCCTGTTCATGCGAATCCCGTGCTTCACGCGGGGCCGACGGCCATCTTCAGGGGATGCGCGGTGAATGCCGTCGCGGGCCGGCCGCCGGCGCGAACGCGGGCGCTTCGTTGAAGCGCGCCCGCGTTGCTTCGTGCCACCGTTTCCGACAGAAGACAGAACACACCTCATCCATGGAACACTCTCCGACACGCCGCTCGCTGTTGCTTGCCGCCGTGGCCGCGCCGTTCGTCGCCGCGTGCACGTCCGCGCCGGTCGCCGACCAGGGGCGCGCCCATACCGCCCAGGCCGAATTGACCGCGCTCGAGAAGGCGTCGAACGGCCGGCTCGGTGTCGCCGCGCTCGATACGTCGAACGGCGTGCGCATCGCTCACCATGCGCGCGAACGCTTCCCGCTGTGCGGCACATATGCGGTCGTCGCGGCTGCCGCGATGCTCGCGCGCGGCTCGCTCGACGCTTCGCTGCTGCCGCGCCGAATTCTTTACCGCCGCTATGAAATCGTGTCGGGCTCGCCGGTCACGGAAAGCCACGTCGACACGGGCATGACGATCGAGCAGCTGTGCGTGGCGATGCTGCAGTCGGGCGACAAGGGGGCCGGCAACCTGCTGATGGGTGTGCTGGGCGGCCCGCAGGCCGTCACGTCGTTCGCGCGCGCGAGCGGCGACACGTCGTTCCGCCTCGATCACTGGGAACCCGAACTGAATCACGCGGCGCCCGGCGACGAGCGGGACACGTCGACACCGGTCGAAATGATCGACACGCTGCAGCGGCTGCTGCTCGGCAACACGCTGCCCGACCCGCAGCGCGCGCAGCTGACGGAATGGATGGTCGGCGGCGCGCGCGGCGCGACCGGCATCGCGGCCGGCGTGCCGCCCGGCTGGCGCATCGCGGACAAGGCC
>NZ_ASSI01000017.1:0-15020 GCF_000466765.1 Burkholderia sp. AU4i
GTAGGAATACTTCATTTTGTTAGTAAGAAATGTGTTGACAGACATGGCACTCTGTACTGCTATTCAATTTCTTTGAGAAGAGTAGCGGGATGGGGGTCCGGGGGAAGGGATGCGGCCTGTGGATAACTCGGAACTAGAGCGGCTGCGCGGCCTCGCAGTGCTCGACGTGCTTCATCTGATGGCCGAACACACGAAGCTCGATCGGGACTTCGCTCCTGTGCGCGCCTTCAACACCCGACGCGTGCACGTGACTGCTGCCGGCGCCGACTGGGAGTTGTTGGTCGACGGCGCTCGCTTCTTCGACACGCGGGAACGCAAGGGCGGCGGCGGTGCCGTCGACCTCGTGATGCACCTATGGCGCGTGCCATTCAAGCAAGCGGTGAAGATGTTGCGCGAGGCCGGCGCGTGAGGTATGTACGTGCCACCGAGGAGTTCGTCTTCGCCGGACGACCGCGGCCGGGATTCCCCTTGATCCTCGACGACTCGATGACGCCCGCGCAGCCGTTCCACGACTACCTGCTGTACCGGTTGCTCGAGCGTGGCAAGACGCTGGATCCCAAGACTTGGGAGGCGTATGGGCGCCGGCTCTGGGATTTCGCCCGATTTCTGCAGGCGAACGATTGGAGCTGGAACGATCCATTCATGTCGGTTGGGCAGAGCGTCGTGCGTGTCTACCGCGACTGGCAGGCTCAAGACCTCAAACTGGACCCGGCAACCGTCAACGACCGGTTGAGGTTGGTTGCAGCGATGTACCAATGGGCACATGAGCGCGGGCGGATCGACCGCTTGCCCTTCGGCTGTTCCGATATCGCCGTGTACGGCATTGAGCATGACCTGGCCCACGTCACTGGCGGTCGCAAGACGTTGAGCCGTCCGGCAGTGCTGCTCAACGAATGGGACAAGGAACCCGCGTTCCTGACAGTAGACCAACTGAAGATCGCGCGGCAATCGATACGCTCTGCATCGCAACGGCTGCTGTTCGATCTGATGGCGCGGGTTGGTCTGCGCTCAGTCGAGGCACGCACCTTCCCTCTGTCGTACGTGTTTGATCCCAGTGCCCAAAAAGCTCTGAAGCCGGGCACCTTTATCGAAGTGCGCCTCGACCCGCGGGACATGGAGATCAAGTTGAACAAGGCCCGGGTCGTGCACGTGCCATACAGCCTGATGGAGGACATGTACGCATACACGACATACGAGCGCAACGGTCTCGTAGGAGCGGCGGAGCGTAAGGAACTGGTCCTGACGATCCACGGCCAGCGCTACAGCAAGGAAGCCGCGGTGAAGGTCTGCACGGATCTCAGCAACCGGGTCGGCTTCCGGGTACGCCCGCTCATGCTGCGTCACAGCTACGCGATTCATACCCTGCTGCTGTTGCGCAGCCGTCCCGAGATCAAGCTCGAGCCGCTCATGTACGTCCGCGATCGTCTCGGTCACGCGAGTGTCCAAACCACAATGGTGTACCTGCAGCAGATCGAGCGGCTGTTGGGCGCCGAGGCGCTGGCGATGATGGACGAGTTTGACAGGCTCTACGGGGTGAGCAAAGCCTTGGCCTCGGCGCCGCAGGTATCCACCGTTGATCCTTGACACTGAGCCACGCCATGGGCAGAACGAAGAACTACAACGTCAGCGAGAATCGCGCCGCGCCGGTCGGCGCCACATCGGCGTCACGCGAATCGCCGAGGGCCAGCGCCGACGACACCTGCATCGACATGGCGACGCTGTTGGGGCGAGAGGCCCGCTTCCCTCAGAGAATCAAGACGCTCGATCTTCGTGACTGGCTGGGACGTGGCATCGACGACTGGGTGTGCACATCCGGCTTCTGCCTCAAGGCGATGCTGCTCTCTGGCGCGCGCGCGACAGCCTCCGTCACCACGTACTTCGGGCAATTGCATTACCTGTTCGAGTACCTCACGGGCAGTTCGCAAACATCTGTGCCCCCGAGGCCGAAGCTCCCGTCGGACCTGTCTCCGCAACATGTCCAGCACTTCATCGGCTGGCTGCAGAAGCGGGCGCAGGCTGCAGATTGGAGACCGAGTTCGACGCGCAATACCTACCGGGCCGTCAAGACCGTACTCACCGAAATGTTCGTACAGGGCTTCATCGAGGGTGAGCCTTCGCGCTTTTTCCGGCACAGTGCGTTACCGTGGAGCTGCGAAGACAGTCTGCAAACTAGCCTGAGTGACGCGGAGCAAGAGCGCCTGGCCAAGGCTATCAAGTCCGATCTCGTTGATGTTCACCACGGCCGTCTGCCGCTGAAGCAAGGTGCCGTGCAGGGTCTCAGGCTATTGCTGGTGGCGCATCGCCAGGGGCTCAACCCGACGCCCCTGCTCGAGATGTGCCGTGACGCGTTGGCGCCGGGATTCCTGCCTGGCACGATCCGCATGCGCACTGCCAAGCACCGCAGCAAAAAGGTCCGTTCCAGTATCGGCCGCGCCGCTCTTGAACGGCAAGCGTCAACGCAACCGAGCGAGCCCCCCGCCGAGCAAGACCTTTGTTTCGACCTCTCTGAAGGCGCTGTGCTGCAGCAAGCCATCGCGAGCACCCGCGAGCTGGTGTGTGAGGCACCGCCCGCCCTGAAGCAGCGAATCTGGTTGTATCGCGCTGAAGCAAGTGCTGGGTCGATAAAGAGGGGCAACATCACCTGTCTCGACAGCAGGTCCCTCCGTAGGGCGATCCAAGGCGTCATCCAACGCCACAACCTGCTGGGAGACGACGGCCTGCCGTTGCGCCTCAATCTTAGTCGCCTGCGCAAAAGCCGCTTTGACCGCGCACTGCGTACCGCCGACGGCGACATCGCGACCACTGCCAACCTGATGGGTAACACGCCGAGGGTCGCCGGGGCGAACTACCCGTCGATGAACGCGGCGCGCAAGGCCGAAGCGGCGAGCTTCATGAACGGCGACTACACTGCTTTGATGCGGACCGAAGGTCAGGCGCCGAGGGGGCCCGAGATCCAGCCAGTGCAAGTGCGGCCCTTCAGGCTCGGCAAAGACGGCGCAAGCGCCTTGCCGACTCCGACGCCGGTCTCTGCGTGCTCGGATTCGATCAGCGGCGAGCACGCGCCGAATGACGGCCACAGCCACTGCGACCGCTACGTCATGTGCTTGTTCTGCTCGAGCTTTGCCATCGTCGGCACCGTGGACGAACTCTGGCGCCTGTTCAGCTTCCAGATGTTCGCGCAAGCCGAACTTGACTACCTTGACGAAGCCCTGGGTCCGGAGCGCACGGCCGACGGCCTGCTCGAGGACCTGCGTGATCGATACCGGGTGGCCATCCCCTATATCGACGATTTCACTCAGCGCCAGTTCGCGCGCAGCGGGGTCGCGCAGGCTCGTGCCAGGACCGCCTCAGGCCTGCACCCCTACTGGCAGCACCAGATGACCATGAGTAGCCGCGCACGCAGCCGTGTCTTAGCGCCGGAACCGCACGATGACGCATCGCAGAGCGTCGCTGTCGGACTGCAGGCTCGCAGAACGCGCCGGGCAGGACCCAGGGCATGAGTCACACCTCTGCCTTGGTCCTTGGTACGCCCCAAGAACACGCTGAAGACCTTGTCGTGCCGGTCGGCTCTATGCCGGCGCCACGTGCCCTGCGGGCCTTCGAGTTGCTGGCGGCTCAGCCGATCAGCTTGGTCGGCATCCCGCCGGCTGAGCGTGACGCCATCGTGGTGACCGCCGTGGCTGATGCCGCTGGCCACGAGCACCCAGTGAGCCGCTTCGGCGACCGCGTCTGGGACCTCGCGTCGGAGGTCGAGGCGAAGAACCGCAAGGGTTCGGCCTCGAAGATCGTCTGGCCGGACGATGTGCCGAACGCGCTGGTCGACGATGCCAAGGCGGCACTCTACTGCGCCCAGCGACGCGGCCCCCGTGGGCGGCAGTGGTCGGGTAGCTCTATTGCGGAGATTGGCCACAGGGCCGTCCAGGTGCTGAGGCACCTCGCACAATTGGGGCTGGGCGACTTCAGTCAGGTACGCGCGCTGCACCTGTCTGATCACATTACGGATCTGCGGCGCACGCTCAAGCCGATGTCCGTGCATAAGCGGCTGCAGATTATCGACCTCGTGTGGTCATTCCACATGGAAGTCCTGCACCCGTTGCCTGAGCACCCGTGGATGGGGCTTGCCCTCTGGGACGTATGTGGCGGTAACGAGGGCGACCGGGGGCCATCGGGCCGCACCGGCATGACCCCTGTGATTCCGCGCTCGGTGCAGCGCATACTCTTTGCTCACTGCGAAGCCAGCCTCGCTCAGGCAGAGGACCTGTTCTGGGCTCGAGACGCTGGTGAAGTCGGAGCCCCCAATCGCGCCGCGCTCACCGCGATCCGCAATGCGGTCCTGTATCTGCTGCAGATCTCTTCGGGAATGCGAAACTCGGAGAGCACCGGCGTCACCAGCGGGTGTTGGCGTACCGAACAGCGCAACGGCGTGACGTATCACTGGGTGCGCACGCGCGAGATCAAGACGACCGGCGGAGCCGAGGTCGACTTCCTGGTGCCCCCGGAGGCCATCAGCGCGCTCGAGATCCTGCAGCGCTACGCCGAACCGCTGCAGGCTCGGTTGGCCGACGAGGCACGATGGCTCGAAGACGTACTGGCACAGGGCCCCGATCTCACTGGTCACCTGAGTAACGGCATGAAGATGGCTGAGGCCGCGCACCGCCTGAACCATGTGCGTGGAATCGGCCGGCATCTGGTTCTGGGCCTGAACGTGAAAGCCTCTGACCACTTGGGAACCGGGTCGCGGGTCGAGGTGCTGAGCTCAACTTCCTGCGCCTACCAATTGAAGCAACTGGCTGTGGCTGCCGGGACGGAGTGGGACCTGGCCAACCATCAGTGCCGTCGCACCTTCGCCTACAACGTCGCAAACTCGCGTCTGGGGCGAATGGGCCTCGTCTTCCTGAAGTGGCAACTCAAACATGCGTCGATGTCGTGGACGCAGCTTTACGCCGCCAGCCCCTACCAGGATCACGCGCTATATCGTGAGTTCGAGGAGGAGATGTTCGAGGCGCGGCTGGGGCTGCTGGAAGGTTGGGCACATCCCGATGCACTGCTTAGCGGGGGCGCCGGCAAGAAGATCATGCAGACGCGGGCTCGTGCCGCACGAGACCTCAAGCAGCTCCTGAGACAAACGGCCGAGTCGGTCGAACTGCGCAGCACCGGACACGCGTGGTGCATCAGTGGCACGCACGGCTGTCACGGCCAAGGGGTGTACGATCCGTCAATGTGCGGTGGTTGCTCGCAGGCCATCATCGACCAGGGACAAGCATCTGCGTGGCAAATGATCCACCTGGACAACCTGCGGCTAGCGGCGATCACCGATTGCGGCCCCGTCGTGGCCGACAAGGCGCGGCGGGCGGTCGAGCGCTCGAAGCAGGTGCTGCACAATCTCGGCTGCGCGCTGCCGACCGATGACCAGGCCCAGGCGTATACGGCCGCGCGGGAGGGCGCATGAGCACCCGTGCAGGCACCACGCCCGCCGAGCCCCAGACCGAGTCGGCGCCGCGTCGCCGGAGCAGAGGGAAGACGCGGGAGGAACTGCAACTGGCGATGCTGCGGGTCAAGAACAAGGGGCTGAAGCTGAGCATCTCCGCAGTTGCCACCGAGGCCGGCGTGAGCGCCGGCCTCATCCACAACACGTATCCCGACATCGCCGAAGAGATCCGCGCTCAAGTCGGTCGGGGCACTCGGCAGCAGCGCGACGCCAAGGTTGCGGAGGTCAAGGAAGTAAGAGGGCGGTTGAAGGCCCTGCGCATGGAGCGAGACGCTGCACTGGCCGACGTCGCGAGGCTGGCCTCAATCAATGAAACGCTGCGTCAGGAGGTCGCAATGTTGCGGGCGGCAGCTTCTGGAAAGATGGTCGTTTTGCCCCCTCAGATGGACGTTTAAGCCGTTTGCTTGGATCCCTTTGGTCTCGCCGCATTTTACCGGTGAAAGTCGGTCTAGCTGAGGCGCAGTCCCGATGAGATGGTTCGGACCAAGGTACGTCGCTCATGTTGCGTCGATCTGTCGGTGTTCCTGTCAAAGCCTACAGAACTCGCAACATCGAAGCGGCCGACCCCGGACATACGCCCTGGAATTGGCTCGACGCCAACACCAAGGGCGGTACGTCGTCGCGCGCAACGCGCACGAAGCCCTGACGGGTGAAATAGTTCTCCGCGGTCGTGGTGAGGAGCACTAGCGACCGGACTTGTAGCGAATGACACGCGGCGACTAGCTGCGACACGATACGCTGCCCCACACCAGAACCGCGGGCATGTTCCGCCACCGCAATGGAGCGCAAAAGCGCAGCGTCGCGGTAATGCTCAATGCCGCCGCACCCGCACATCGTCGAACCTTCCATTGCGACCACAAAATCCTGCAAATGATCGCTCACACCGACGACAGGCAGACCGCATTGATGCAGCAGGGTTTCAATCGACGCCAGGTCATCGACAGTGGCGGGACGGATCTCCATTTGTCACTCCTTGGACGGGGTTCTAGATGCTCCGCTGGTTCACGCGCTTCGACAGTTCCTCTGCGCTTTCCTTTCGCTCGCTGTACCGATCGACCAGATAGGGACCGATGTCCCGGGTCAGCAAAGTGAACTTCACCAACTCTTCCATGACGTCGACAACACGATCGTAATAGGACGACGGCTTCATTCGGCCTGCTTCGTCGAATTCAGCGAACGCCTTGGCCACCGACGACTGGTTCGGGATGGTCAGCATGCGCATCCAGCGCCCCAGCACACGCATCTGGTTCACCGCGTTGAACGATTGCGAGCCGCCGCTCACCTGCATCACCGCAAGCGTTTTGCCCTGCGTCGGCCGAACCGCACCGACCGACAGCGGAATCCAGTCGATCTGTGACTTCATGATCCCGGTCATCGCGCCGTGTCGTTCCGGCGAGCACCAGACCATCCCTTCCGACCACATTACCAGCTCGCGCAGTTCGACCACCTTCGGATGACTCTCGGGCGCGTCATCGGGCAGCGGCAGGCCGCTCGGATTGAACACGCGCACCTCGGCGCCCATCGCCGTCAGCAGGCGCTCGGCTTCCTCGACCAGCAGGCGGCTGAACGAACGCTCACGCAGCGAACCGTAAAGCAGCAGGAGCCGCGGCGGATGAGTGGAAGGCGCCGCAGGCCGCAGTTCAGCGGCGTCCGGCACGCGAAAATGTGTTGCGTCGAGCTGCGACAGGTCTTTCAGTTGCTCAGACACGCTTGCCCTCCGCATTGATCACGACCTCGCCGTCCTCCTTGGTGAACGATCCTTTCTGCGGGTTCGGCAGAATGTCCAGAACAGCTTCCGACGGCCGGCAAAGCTTCGTGCCGATCGGCGTGACCACGATGGGCCGGTTCATCAGAATCGGATGCTGCCCGATGAGATCGAGCAACTGCTCATCGGTCCACTTCGGATCATCAAGGCCGAGTTCCGCATAAGGCGTGCCCTTCTCACGCAGTACCTCGCGTACGGTCAGGCCCGCGTCAGCCAGCAGCTTGACTAGCGTTTCTCGCGACGGCGGCGTCTTGAGGTACTCGATAATGATAGGCTCCTCGCCGCTGTTACGGATCAGGGCCAGCGTGTTGCGCGACGTGCCGCAGTTGGGGTTGTGGTAGATGGTGATATCAGTCATGTCGAGATTTCTCTGTTCGTATCAAGCGCGGCACTCGTACCAGCCCTTCGACTGGTTCACGATGCGCACCACCAGCAGCATGACCGGCACTTCGATCAGCACGCCGACGACAGTGGCCAGCGCCGCACCAGAGTGGAAACCGAACAGACTGATCGCGGCCGCGACGGCCAGTTCGAAGAAGTTCGACGCGCCGATCAGTGCCGACGGGCACGCGATGTTGTGCTTCTCTCCGACAGCGCGGTTGAGCCAGTAGGCCAGCGCCGAATTGAAGAACACCTGGATTAGGATCGGCACCGCGAGCAGCGCGATCACCAGCGGTTGTTTCAGGATCGCTTCGCCTTGGAACGCGAACAGCAGCACGAGCGTCGCGAGCAGCGCGGCGATCGACCACGGGCCGATCTTCGCCATTGCAGCATCGAATGCCGCCTGCCCCTTCGCGAGCAGCACCTTGCGCCAGATCTGCGCGAGGATCACCGGGATGACGATGTAGAGCACCACCGACGTGAGCAGCGTCGCCCACGGCACCGTGATTGCGGACATGCCGAGCAGCAACCCGACCAGCGGTGCGAACGCGATCACCATGATGCTGTCATTCAGCGCGACCTGCGACAACGTGAACAGCGGATCGCCGCCCGTCAGCCGGCTCCACACGAACACCATCGCCGTGCAAGGCGCAGCGGCCAGCAGGATCAGGCCCGCGATGTAGCTGTCGAGCTGGTCGGCCGGCAGCATCGGCGCGAACAGATGGCGGATAAACAGCCAGCCGAGAAACGCCATCGAGAACGGCTTGACGAGCCAGTTCACGATGAGCGTGACGCCGATGCCTTTGACGTGCTGACGCACTTCATGCAACGCGCCGAAGTCGACCTTGACCAGCATCGGGATGATCATCACCCAGATCAACAACCCGACCGGGAGGTTGACCTGCGCGTACTCCATCCGGCCGATTTGCTGGAACAGGCCGGGCAGCACCTGGCCGAGCGCGATGCCGGCGACGATACACAGCGCAACCCAGACGGTCAGATAGCGTTCGAAGAAATTGATGGCAGGCTTTGCGACGGCCTTGCCCGGTGGGGCGACGTTGGATGTATTCATTGGGCGATGTTCAGTCTTAAGGTCGTTGGCAGTCGCTCGTTTCTGCAGACCGCTATGCGAATGATTAGTTTTGCGAGATCTCGATCAGCGCCGTCTGGAGTCCGGCATTGCTCATGCGATCGAGCGGCAGCGCGAGCAACTGCAGCATGCGATAGCCGATTGCCTGGCGCGTGAGTTCAAAGGCGAGGCGCTTGCCTTCGTCCCCGCCCGTTGCGTTCGACGGATCGGCATAGCCCCAGTGCACGTTGACGGGGCTGCCGGGCCAGTACGGGCACGTCTCGGCCGCTGCGCTGTCGCATACCGTGATGACGACGCGCATTTCCGGCGCGCCGTCGCCGACGAACTCGTCCCAGCTCTTGCTGCGATATCCGTCGACGTCGACACCGGCGTTCGTCAACGCTTCCAGCGCGAACGGATTGAGGCGACCGCTCGGCGCGCTGCCGGCGCTGTACGCGCGCACGTCCTTGCCAAGCTTCGCGGCCCAATGATTCAGCATCCCTTCCGACAGCACGCTTCGCGCCGAATTGTGGGTGCAGAGAATCAGTACATTCGTGGTCATGTCAGAGCATCCGGATTTACTGTTGGCCGATTTCGCGCACTGACTTCTGCAGCGCGACGTTGTCGAGTTCGGTGATAGGCAATGACAGCAGCAGGTCGATCCGACGCTTCAACGTCAGCGCGGCGTCGTGCATGGCCTGTTGCTTCTGTTCGTCAGAGCCCTCGACTTCGGCCGGATCGGGCACGCCCCAATGCGCGATGATCGGTTGACCGGGCCAGATGGGGCAGACTTCGCCAGCGGCCTTGTCGCACACGGTGAACACAAAATCGAGCGTTGGCGCGCCAGGTGCGGCGAACTCGTCCCAGTTCTTGCTCCGATACCCGTCGGTTGGCAAATGCCAGCGCGCGAGCTCGCGCAGTGCGAACGGATTCACCTCGCCTTTCGGATGACTGCCGGCGGAGAAGGCGACGAAGCGCCCATTGCCAAGCTGGTTCATCAGGCCTTCGGACAGGATCGATCGGGCGGAATTGCCGGTGCAGATGAACAGCACGTTGTAGGGCTTGTCGCTCATGGATGGACCTCAGCAGCAGGATGATTTCACCGGCACGCCGATCGGCTTGCCGCGTGCAGGGGAACAGCAAGCAGAAGCTTCGGCATTCGATTCAGCCGACTGCGAGTTGCGCGATTCACCGAAGGTCGGAACGTCTCCGAGCGTCTGATACGTCTCCCAAGCGATGCCTTGCGGGTCGACGGCCCAGTACTTGTCGGAGCGCGCGTAACAGCACGCCGTGCCGATTTGCTCGTCGACGGGCACCGCGGCGCCGCTCAGGCGTGCGTGCATTTCGGCAAGCTCGGCCTCGTTCTCGACCTGAACGCCGAGATGATCGAGCCCCGGCGCGGCGCCGCGCTGCGAGATCGCGAAATTGACGCGTGGATCGTCGAGCATCCACTTGGCGTAATCGACCTTTTCAACGGTGGGCTGGCTCGCGAATAGCGCCGAATAAAACCGGATGCTGGCCGTCAGATCTTCGACGGAGAGGTGGATGTGCAGACGTTTCACGACGCGTTCTCCTTTGAGGGCTTGCAGCCACCGGCCCCGATGGGTGTGCAGGGATTGCCCCCGCAGCAGTTTTCGGTCAGAAAGCCCAGCAGATCGTTCATCGCCGCGTAGTTGGCCGAATAGATCATGAAGCGGCCACGCTGCTCGACCGTGACGAGATTCGCGTAGGTGAGCTCTTTCATATGAAAGGACAACGACGAGGGAGCGATGCCCAGCCGTTCGGCAATCTGACCGGCAGGCAGCCCCCCGGGGCCCGCTTCCACGAGTAGTCGAAAGACGGCCAGCCGGGATTCCTGAGCCAAGGCGCCGAGGGCGCGGACGACAGAGTTCGTTTCCATGTTTCAATCATAGTTGAAATATTGAACATTGCACAGCCTCTCCGCGCACCGATCGAACGACGCCGCCATCCGGCAACAAAAAGCGGCGCGACAGCGGTTGAGCCGCCATCGCGCCGCGTTGCATCCGAAATCAACCAAGTGCACTCAGGTTGCGTCGATACGTCGGCTCTTGAAGCTCACGGTTTCCTTGAAATCCTGAACCGACCCCACCCGGCGCAGGTTCGCCCACGTGCCCTTGTAGTACGGCACGACGTTCCGGTCCGTCCATGGGGTCGTCACGTTGCCCATGATCCCGTTGAAATGCCCGAACTGCATGAACGTCTGGCCATGCTTGATCGCGGGCTCGAGGTAGGCCATCGCGTAGGTCGAACCATAATCGTTATAGACCTCGACGACGTCACCGGACGTGATGCCGAGCGAACGCGCGTCGTCCGGGTTGAGCTCGAGAAAAGCCATCGGCACGCGTTCGCGCACGAACTCGTTGTACTGGTCGTGATAAAGGGTCTGCCAGACTTCGTTGACGCGGCCGTTGTTGATCCAGAATTTGTACTTCGCCTTCTGATCCGCCACCGGCTTCGGCAGGCCAGTCCACTTGGCCGGCTTGAATTGCGCTTTGCCATCGGCCGTGTCGAACTTGCCGTCCATGTAGAGCATTTCGGTTCCGATCAGCTTGCCGCCTTCGAATGACTTGGCGGGCAACTGGACACCGTTGTTGCCCATCGCGCGAAGCCGCGCGTAGGTCACCAGATTGCCGGTCTTGCCGCCCTGACTGTCGATTGGTCCGACGCCGGCTTGGCCCGCCTGCCGGAAGCCGTCATTGAATGCGTCTTCTTCGGTTTTCCAGTCGAAGCCGGCAAACCGGGCGGCCATGTCGCTCTTCCCTTCGGCCTCGTACATCCGCTTGAGCGTGTTCGCGATCGCGGCTGCAATTAGGCAGTCCGGCATCGCGGAGCCGGGCGGGTCCATGAAGCGCTCGGAGAGTCGCATGCGTCGCTCGCCGTTCATTGACGTCAGGTTCATCTCGCCGGGGTGTGCCGCCGGCAACATCAGATGTGCCGCTTCGGCAAGCTTGGTCGGATAGAGGTTGATGTTCGCGAAGAACAGCCCGCCCTTGTTCTTCACGGCGTCATAGGCGACGTCGACGAGCTGCGCAGTCGAAGCGCCACGCTCGCGCGACATTGCTTCGCGCACAATGCCGGCACGGTGCAAGATGACCGCGCGATGTTCTTCCGCGTTCAATGTCGTCTGGAATGGATTCGCGCCCCAGGCCGTGTACATCATGCCCTTGCCGTGAATGATCTCCTGGTCGACGTAGATCTTCATGTTGCCGGGATACGGAGGCCGTGTGTAGCCTTCCTGGTGTCCGCCCATCCGGACGACGCCGGTGCCGCGCCGACCGACGTTGTGCGTCGCGAGCACGACGTCGACCAACGCAGATTGGATCAGGTAGTTGTCGTTACCCCAGATGATCCCCTTTTCATAGGCGTGCATGGTCCTCGGGCGGTGCCCCGATGCCTTGGGTTTGTACGCCCATTCGGCCGCCTGCTTCAGACGCTCGACCGGCACACCGGTAATACGACTGGTTTCATCCAGCGACAAGCGGTTCGTCTTCAAGGCATCGTCAAAGGCGCTGGTGTATTCCGCAACGAAGGCCTTGTCGTGCCATCCCTGATCTACCACGTAGGTCAGCAAGCCGTCGAACAGCGCGATATCCGTACCGGGCTCAATGTCCAGATGCAAGACGTTCTGTTTGCCGGCGACCTTCTCGGCGATCGCAACCGTGGTGGTGCGTCGCGGGTCGACGAAGATGATCTTGGCGGCTGCGACACTCTCGCCGGGGAAGCGCTGCTTGCGCTTGTCGATGGTCTGCCCCTGCAGGTTCGGCAGCCAGTGGGCAAGGAAGTAGTTCGTCTGCGTTTCATATGAGTTGCAGCCGATCGCCATGATGACGTCGGCCAGCTCGGCGTCCTCATAGCTGTTGTTCAACTCGCCGATGCCCATTTCACGTGTGGCATGGCACTCCGAGTTGTAGGCCGGCCGGTTGTGGATGCGCACGAGCGGCGTCTTGAGCGCGGTGAACATCAGCTTGCCCGTTCCCCATGTGTTCTCGAAGCCGCCACCAGCACCACCGTGGTCGAAGCAATCGAAAGCGAGCACCGACGGGCCGTCGCGATCGAGGATCTTCTTGGTCAGGCCGGCATACAGCGCGAGCGCGTCTTCCCAGCTCGTATCCATCCATTGATCGGACAGATATATGCGAGGGCTGCGCAAGCGCTCTTTGGCGACGCCACCATCGGGGTTGTACATGACCTTCGCAAGCTGTCCGCCGCGTGTCGACGACAAGCCACGGTTGACGCTGCAGGTCTTGTCCGGCACGACCATGATGTTGTACCGGCGACCGTCCTTGTCGGTGATCGTGTTTTGCATCGCCGGCGTCATGACGATCGACAACGGCGGCAACTGGGTGCGGAAATCCAGCCCCAATGCGTTCTGGTTCGGTGCTCGTCCGCCTTCGACGTTTTCGGGCCATTTGAACACGTGGTATCCGCATCCGACGATGCAGAAGTGGCAGGTCAGATTCGTGCGCTGGGCCTGAACGGGCGGCAGTGCCACCCGATCCTTGTTGGTAGCCATGATCGTTCCCTCTACAGCAGGTTGGCTTGGCGGCCGTAAATCAACCCATCCACTGCAATCGCGCGTACCGTGCCATTGCTGGCGTTGTAGTCGAGCACGATCGAGGGAAGCTTTTCCGTTGCCTGTCCCGAAATCATCTGACCGGCTTTTTCAGCATCGAACTTGCTGAAGTGGCAAGGGCAATTGAATTCGCGTGTGGTGCCATCGTATGCAACCGGACAGCCCATGTGGGTGCACAACACGCTGAACGCGACGATGTCTTTATCGGGGCCGACGCCACCGGGGACGGGGGTCCGCATCTTGACTACCGCACATGGCGATGACGCATCCGGAAAGGTAAACGCGAGGGGTACGTTTGGTCGCAATTGCCCGGCGCGTGCGATCACTTTCGGGGTATAGGGCAGCGTCGTTCGTCCGGCGTCGACCTGAGCGGCCTGTGCCGATGGAGCCCCAGCCACGGTTACGCCGGCGGCTGCCCCGCCAGTGAGTTTGAGAAATTGCCTGCGGTTAAGACCCATGGTCTCCTCCATTTCGACATTTGATAGGCGGATTGCTTGATCGCATGTACGAACTGGATTCCAATCGAAATGGTGGCGGACGCAACTTCTTGTATGAAGTGCGGCACCCAGATTTTTATATTTCTTGAATTATTGATTCGGGTGTAGAGCAAACCTTTCAGAATTTCAAGGTGCACGGGCGAGCAAAAGCCATGCCGCCGGGTTTACGTGGACATCGCACGAGCGGGCGTCTCGGTTTTCTGCACCCCTCATGATCCACGCCGAACGGTGTCACTGGCTTCGTGCCCCGTCCGCCAGTTGAATTTTTGTTCGTGGATGCAATACTTCAAAGATTCGCCACGAAGCGTCACACTGCACCATGCCTGCCTCGATTACCTGCCTTACACGGCCTCTCGTCTGCGACGATTCAGGCTTGCGCTTTTCTGCATATGGTCATGGCTGGGGATACGTCGCAGTCAGACTTCCGGCAGCCGTCGTGTGCGACAAGCTCGGCGCCGGCGCAACGACTCCTGACCATTTGCTCGCGACATTCGAACTCCACCAGGAGCAAATCGCACGTGCTATCAGTCGACATCAATTGCCGAACTATGGCGAGGCCATTCAACTCGACGCGTCGGACTTCTAGGGCGATGTGGCACCAAGGCTTGGTCTGACTGCGGATCATTTACGCGGTTGCCCAAAGACTACGTACGACGAATCCCTACGCAGGTGGTCCAGAACGAATAGTCGAGGCGAATTCCTCGGACAGTACGGATATCCTGGAAACGCGCATGGCAAGAATCTCATCCTTTCCTTGACCCTCCCATGGTTGGAAGGTGAACACTGCAATTAGCGGCATTGGTCCGGTGGCACCGTGCGCAAACCAAGCTGCTTTAATGCGGGAGCAACTGCTATGTCGTGTTCGCTGCGGGACGACGTGCTGGCCGTCTTCGCCCGGTCGTGCGAAGAAGGAGAGTTCGAAGTCGCGGAACATCTGCTTTGCGCAATCGAAGTCATTGCACTGCAGTCACTCGATTTCGAGCAGCTTGATGTCGCATACGCATTTTTGGGACGAAGCCTGACGAACGGCCAGACAGGAAGTCATTGAATCAAATCCATATTTTTATAGGGGCAAACCGGAGACCCTTGTCGCGCCTAGGCCAGGCGATGCCGGCAAAGCGCACACAAATCACGGCGACGCCTGCAGCGAGCCGCAAACTGTTCGTTGTGGAGTTGCACACTAAATCAACGACTTACGATGATTTAATAGTTAGTAGTATTCAGAC